>JBNMJF010000017.1:0-13279 GCA_050873665.1 Helicobacteraceae bacterium | reverse complement strand
GTGGTGGGCTTTGAAGCAAGAGAGCAATTCCTAGAAATGACAGGCGAGTTACCAGATATTGTAACTGCGTGTGTGGGCGGTGGAAGCAACGCTATGGGGATTTTTAGCGGATTTATCGATGATGAGTTTATCGAGCTTATCGGCGTAGAGCCACTTGGCAAAGGCGCGAATTTGGGCGAACACGCCGCGAGTTTGAGCTACGGAAGCGAGGGCATAATGCACGGCTTTAACTCCATAATGCTAAAAGACGACAAAGGCGAACCAGCCCCCGTGCATAGCGTAGCAAGTGGCTTAGACTACCAAAGCGTGGGACCAGAACACGCCTACTTGCACCAAATCGGGCGCACAAAAGTAGAAACCATAAGCGACAAAGATGCGATAGAGGCGTTTTTCACGCTAAGCAGAAACGAGGGCATAATCCCCGCAATCGAATCAAGCCACGCCCTAGCCTACGCGCTAAAAATCGCACCCAAACTAAAGGGCAAAAAGATTTTGGTAAATCTAAGTGGCAGAGGCGATAAGGATATAGATTTTGTCGTAGAAAACTACGGCTACGGCGAGTAAAGCGTGTTTGTCTTTTTGCGATAAATTCGCAGGATTTTCATAGCACTTAAATTCGCGGATTCGCGTATAAAATCACGCGAATCCACAAAATTTCACAATTATTTCACAACTTTGCTATAAAATTCCGTCCACATTTTTAACAAAAAAGGAGAAAAAATGGGAATCGCGAAAAAAGATTGGATGAAAATCCACACATATTTGAGCTTGTTTTTCCTGCCTATGTGCGTGATTTATGTGCTTACAGGCATTGGATATATTTTTGATTTTAAGGACACGGCGGGAGCAAAAATCTATGAATATACCCTGCCAAATGCCCCACAAAAGGGCGAGGAAGCAGCTGTGATGATAGAGACATTAAAGGCAAATAACCTAAAAGTCCCTAGCAACACGGAGGTAAAAGTCCAAAAGGGCAATCCCACGATGGGCAGTGTGAGCTACTCTGTGTCGCTTGAAGCCGATAGAAAAAGCGGTGAGATGAAAGTGCGTGTCGTGGATAGGAGTTTATATGGCATTTTGGTGCTAATGCACAAGGCAAAGGGCGCGGTGTATTTTAACGCGGTGGCGATTTGCTTTGCGCTGTCTTTGGCGATTTTCTACCTTTCAGGGCTGATTATGACTTCGTTTTGTAAGAATAAGCGAAAAAGCGCAGGAATTGCATTTGGTGCGGGGTTTGTGATAACGGCGATAGCTATCTACTTAAGCGCGTTCTAAAAAAGGCAATTTGTTCTTGGGTGCGCCTTTCGCACTTGTAAAAATTTTTGGGAATCAACAGACTTCAAGTCTATTTTTATCCCAAAAATTTTTACAAATACAAAACTCCCACCGCAATTACTTCGATTGTCGTAGCTTTTAGCCACGAATCTAAAAAATAAAATGTGAATCCATATAAAAGTTTTTGCTACTTTTGGCTTTTGCCAAAAGTAGAATCCCCTCTAACTTCTCTTGCTTTACGCGAATCTAAAAACTAAACACATACCTTACCATTACGCTATGATTGGGTTTGACTTCATTGTAAAGACTTGTGCTGTATTTTACTTCTTGCGTCTTGTCGTTTTGACTAACATCGCCGATAGTCGTCAAAGCATAATTATACACGCTCTTTGGTAGCAGTGGCACTCGCGCCGCTAACTCTACGCCGTGATTCGCCCCGACATTTAGGCGAAATCCAGCGTTTATCGCAAAATCAAAATGCGTGGTGTGCGTTTTGATATTTATGCCACGCAAACTTAGTTGCGCGTTATTTGCGACTATATCGCGCAAATTGCGCTTTGCATCGCGGACATATTTCCCCACTAGCGTATTTCCGCCAATCCCAAGCCCCACAAACAAGCCAAAGCTAAGCGTCTCATTAGCATACACATTCGCCAAAAAATCCACATTCGCGCTGTAATCTAGTAAGTCGATTTGCGAAAAGCCGTCTTTCTTAAATGCGCCGTGATTCGCCCCAAATCGCGCATAATACCGCGCCCCAATGTATTCATTGAAAAATTGCTTATAGCCAATCACAATCCCATAGCTCACGCCAAAGACATTTTTGCTTTTTTGCGTGTATTGCGTTGTATTATTTTGCCTTTCAAACCGCCCATAATCGCTCTGCCACGCAATCATACTATATCCTAAATCCACTCCCACGAATCCGCCGTCATTTTCAAAATAAATATTATCGACTAGCTCGATAAGCGTGGGCGATTCGGCACTATTATTTTGCGACAAATCAGGCGATTCGGTGGATTCGGCGATTTGATTCACATTAGATTCGGGCGATTCGATGGATTCGCCATTAGATTCGGGCGATTTTTGCGATTCGCCTACTTCGATTTCAATGGTTTCGCCACTAGATTCGCTTAATTCATTTGAATCCACTTGCTCGGCAAAAGCCACGCCACCAAATAGCAACGCCACCACAGCCACAATAAATTTTTGCTTCATTTTATCCTCCTTTTTGCGCCACGCTCACGCGCTTTGAAATCAAATCCAAAATTATATCCACAATTTCCTCTGCGCCGTTTTTGGATTTTAGATTCGCCAAATTCGCACTAATTTCGGCAAAATTCGCCGAATCTAAATACTTTAAAAACGCTTCCGCATTCAAATCCTTTTGCTCCACCACTTCACAAAGCCCTTGTTTGCGTAAAAACAGCGCATTGTAAAGCTGATGATTTTTTGCCGCAAAGGGATATGGCACAAAATAGCAGGGCAGGGCATTTGCCACCAGCTCCCAAAGGCTACTCGCACCAGCGCGAGACACGCACAAATCCGCGCTTTCAACAAAACGCACGATATTTTTATCAAAGGCAAAAAGGCGGATTTTTTGGCTTGGATTCGTGCCATCATCGAATCCTACGCAATCGCCCACCAAATCATTATATGCCTTTTTCACGCGCTCAAAGTCATTTGCGCCACATTGATGAATGATTTTGATATTGCGCTTTAATAGCTCAGGCGCGAGTTGCAGGGCAAAGTCATTGATTGCCACCGCACCCTGCGAACCGCCCAAAAATAAAATTGTGCCGACTTTTTCCCGCACTCGCGCCGTTTTGGCAAAAATATCATTGATAGGATACGCGGTGCGGACAAAATTTTTAAGCCCTAGCTCAAAGCTCCCAAATACCGCCTTTGCAAAGGGCGCAATGGCTTTGTTAAGTGTGCCTATAATGCTATTTTGCTCGTGGATAAAAAGCGGGATTCGCCCCAAAATCGCCGCGCCACTCGCGCCACCTGCGCTAAATCCGCCCACACTTATGACAAAGTCAATATTGTGATTTTTTAGGATTTGAAGCGACTTAAAAACCGCCTTTAGTTGCAAAAATAGCGATTTCATAAGCCCAAATCCGCGCTTATTTACCACGCCTGTGGAATTTAGGAAGTATTTTTCGCTAAAAATATCACTGGATTCAAACCAAACTCTGTCCTGTCCGCTTTGTGAGCCGATATATATGGGCTTAAAGCCTCTTTTGGCGCATTCTACGCCCAAAGCACGGGCAATGCTTAAATGTCCGCCCGTGCCACCGCCCGTGATTGCGACATTTATGGGGCGATTCGCGCTTGGATTCGCGGGGCGATTCGTGGCAAGATTCGTGGATTTTTTGCTCATAGATTCGCCTTTTGAAATGCCATTACAAAAAGTGCCACGCCAAATCCCGCAAACACCACCGCACAGAGCTTATCGATAATATCAAATAGTCTATTTGTGATGGCGAATCGAAAGCGACTAGCCAAAATCATCACGGACAAAAACGCCGTATTTAGCCCCAAGAAAAGCAGTAGCAAGTTTAGGGCGAGATTTTTATCCATATAGGGCGCGACAATCACGCTAAAAAATATAATCGCCTTAGGATTGGAGAGATTGATGATTAGCCCTTTGAGATAGCCTCCTACGCGCGATTCGTGTGAATCAAAGTCGATATTATTAGGCTTTGCACGAAACAATAAAAACGCCAAATAAAAGAGATACGCGCCACCAAAGATGCCCAAAATCACCTGCGCCAAATCGCCCTTTAAAATATGTGCGAATCCAAAATATAGCACTAATAGATAAACTACCCACCCTGTGGCAATCCCGCAAAGCGTCCTAAATGACGCTAAAAAGCCTTCTTTTAGTGCCACACGAAGCACGAGCAAAATATCTGGTCCGGGCGTAATCGCGCCCAAAAATGCGATGAAAAATATCAAAAAAATTCCTTTAATGCGCTAAATTTGCGCTTAATAGATTCGCATAAAAACGCGCAAATATTAGCAAAAATCGGCTTTAATTAAGACTTTTTTGTGCTTTTTTTAATATTACTTAAGATTTGTTAAGATTGCAGATAGCGCAAATTAGGCGAATCTATCGTTTAAAAAGTCGCCATAAAAAATATTTGTCAATTTATAATATACGCTTATAACACCCATATTAGCGTAGATTCAACGCCATATATTTAGCGATTCGCACACATTTTTCCGCGAATCCACCAAACATTTACAGCGATTTGACAAACACACACTATCATTTTACTTGGAATCTTAAAAATTCCACGAGATTCCAAAAATTTTGATTAAGGAGTAAATATGAAAATACTAAGTGGTATGTTAGTAACATTCGTGGCGGGAAGTATGCTGTTTGCGGCGGATTTTAGCACAAAAAGCAATGATGAGCTAGTTAGCATATCTGGAAGTGTCGCAAAAGAGGACATTGTAAGCTATGTGAGCGAAATTGAAAATCGCGTTAGCAAAATGAGCGAACAAGAAGCAGGTGAGTTTAAAAATAGGCTAGAAGCACAAGAAAAACAAGCCATAAGCGCGATGAGTGAGCAAGAAAGAGCGCAATACAAAAAAAATATCGATGAAGCAATCAAAAATCGCGCAAATACGCTTGAGCAAAAAGGCAAAGTAGCAGTGAAAAAAGGCGCAGACAAAGCCAAAAGCACAATCAATAAAAGCAACGCAAAGCCTATCAAACAATAAGGTGCGTATTAAAACTAACGCACAAAATGCGTAAATTTTGATTTTTAGTCTCCATTTGCCCTTGTGATTCGCGATAATTTATGCGAATCTTAATAAATTTTACGAATCACAAGGCACACAAACAACATTTCTCGCATTAAATTATCTAAAATTTTGTTAGAATCGCGCTGTAATTTTTTTGCACGGATAGATGATGAAAATCGCAATTTTAAACTACAACATTGGCAATCTTAGTAGCGTGAAAAACGCGCTTAGTGCGCTTGGCGTGGAAGGACATATTATTTCTAAAAGCGATGAAGTGGCGAAGTTTGATAAGCTGATTTTGCCCGGTGTGGGGGCATTTGGCGATGCGATAGCGCACCTAAATCAAAGCGGAATGAGCGAAGCAATCAAAGATTTTGCCAAAAGCGGAAAATATGTGCTTGGAATCTGCCTTGGAATGCAACTTTTGATGGATAAAAGCTACGAATTTGGCGAATTTGACGGACTTGGACTAATCAAAGGCGAAGTTGTGAAGTTTGAGAGCGATAGCCTAAAAATCCCGCAAATGGGGTGGAATCGCATTGATATAGTGCGCGAATCGCCATTATTAAGTGGCTTAAATGGCTTACACAGCGTCCCAAACGGCGCATTTTTGTATTTCGTGCATAGTTTTTATGTGAAAAATCGCCACAGCGAAAATGTTGTCGCAACCTGTGATTATGGCGTGAAATTTAGTGCAATCATTCAAAAAGATAATATTTTTGGCATTCAACCGCACCCTGAAAAAAGCGCGAATATCGGGCTAAAAATACTAGAAAATTTCATAAATCTAAAATAACGGAGGCACAATGCAAATCATTCCAGCAATCGACTTAAAAGACGGCAATGCAGTGCGATTATTCAAAGGTGAAATGCAACATTGCAAAATCTATGGAGAGCCAAGCGAATTTGCAAAGCGATTTGAGCAAATGGGCGCAGAGTGGCTACATATCGTGGATTTGGACGGCGCATTTGCAGGAAGCCCAAAAAATTTAGCGCAAATCCAAAAAATCCGAGAATCTTGCCATTTAAAAATACAGCTTGGCGGTGGGATTCGCGATGAAAAAACTATTAAAAAATATATGGATTTAGGCATAAATCGCGTGATTTTAGGCTCTGTCGCGCTAAAAAACCCAAACTTTGCGCTAAAAATGGCGGAAATCTATCCCATTGCAATCGGCATTGACGCTAAAAATGGCAAAGTTAGTGTGAATGGCTGGGCGGAGGATAGCGCGATTCGCGCAGTGGATTTTGCAAAAAATTTTAAAAATAGTCAAATTTGTGCGATAATCTGCACGGACATTTCGCGCGATGGCACATTAAGCGGTGTGAATGTCAATTTTAGCAAAGAGATTAGCGAAGTGAGTGGGATTCCCACTATCGCAAGTGGCGGATTTGAAAGTGCGACAGAAATCGAGTTTTTGGCACAAAATGGCATAAGCGGAGTCATCGTTGGCAAGGCATTTTATGAAGGAAAAATCGATTTAGCGCAAACTTTTAAAAAATATAGGCAAAAATTATGATATTATTTCATATTTTATTTATTTGATTTTGAGTTGAAAATAAGGAGAATAGTTTGAAATTGCTTGTCGTTGATGATAGCTCCACGATGCGACGAATCATCAAAAATACACTCCACAGACTAGGATACGAGGACATTTTAGAGGCTGAGCCCGGACTTCAAGCGTGGGAGATTATGGATTCTGTCGAGGGAATCAAAGTGCTTATCACCGATTGGAATATGCCTGAAATGAATGGCTTAGATTTAGTGAAAAAAGTCCGCGCTGATGGGCGATTCGTGGATATTCCTATCATTATGGTAACCACAGAGGGCGGAAAAGCAGAAGTGATTACCGCGCTAAAGGCTGGAGTAAATAACTATATAGTCAAACCTTTCACACCACAGGTTTTAAAAGAGAAATTAGAAGTAGTTTTGGGCGTAAATGACGGGCAATGACTCGTATTATGAGATTTGCATTGCGCTAGATTCGGGCGATTCGAGTTTGGCGGAGCAGTTAAGCGATATTTATATAAGCGAAATTATGGATTTTAGTGGCGAGGCGGTGGAAATTGCGGATTCAAAGATTATCATTCGCACAAGCAAAGATAGGCAATTTATAGACGCGCTTTTGGCGCATATAGAGGCTTTAAGCGCGAATCTAAGAGAGATTTGGCAAAAGCCTATTAAAACCACAAATACGATAGAAAAAAAGCAAAATAGAGATTGGATAGCGGAGTATAAGAGGGGGATAAAGCCGTTAAGGTGCGGGAGATTCTACATTTATCCGCCGTGGGAAAAGCCTTTGGGCAATTCGCCTTTAGAATTGCATTCCGCAGATTTTGGGATTTTCGGGGCTTCGCAGACTCCAAGTCTAGCTTCGCGCCCAAAATTTGCCGAAAACTACGAAAGCCAAACCGAAAATCCTTCCGTTGTAGATTCCACGCATTGCGTGGAATCTAGTAAAAATCAAAACGCACAAAGTGCGAATCCTTGCAAAAGTTTTTGCTACTTTTGGCTTATCCCAAAAGTAGAATCCCCCTTACCTTTAAACCATAATTTACTAAATAATGCACCCAAGAGCAAATTGCAAAATACGATAAATATTTTACTAGAGCCCTCTCTCGCTTTCGGCACTGGGCATCATTCCTCTACATTTATGTGTATCGAGGCGATTCAAGCACTTGATTCGCAGGGTGTGCTAAAAAATAAAAAATTACTAGATTTTGGCTGTGGGAGCGGGATTTTGGCTCTTTGTGCGCATAAATTAGGCGCAGTGGTGGATTTGTGCGATATTGATGAGAGTGCCATTGTCGAATCAAAGAAAAATTTTAACAATAATAATGCTACAATTTCGCACATTTGGCAAGGCGGTATCGCTGAGAAAATCGCCAAAAATAGCGCGAAGAGTGGCATTTACGACATTATTGTGGCAAATATCATCGCCTCTGTTTTGATAGAGCAAAAAGATAATATCGATTCGTCCCTAAAATGCGGGGGAATCGCAGTGTTATCTGGCATTTTAGATATTTACAAAGATGAAGTTTTGGCGCGTTTTGCGGGATTTACGCCATTAGCGATTCGCCAAAAAGATGAGTGGATTTGCGCCATTTTGCAAAAGAATCGCAAAAATATTGCATAAAAATTGACATTTTTTTAGTAAATTTTCACTAAAAATTGCAAGTAAAAAAGGAAAAATATGAATCAAAATAACCCAAATCAACCAAACAAGCCCAATTCCCCCATCGGTGGGAATCCGTTGCTAATCTTTGCGATTTTTACAATCGTGGCGATTATGCTTTTTAAATCGCTCTCAGGTGGCGGTGGTGAGGGCGTTTTTGGCAATAGTAGCATTCAAAGCATTAGCTATTCGGAGCTAAAGCAAAAAATCGAAGCAAAAGAGATTAGCCAAGTTAGCATAGGGCAGAGTATGATTCGCGCCCTTAGTGAGCAAAACGGACAGCGCGTAACCTACAATGTCCGCAAAGTCAATGACAGCTCCCTAGTCCCGCTTTTAGATAGCAATAAAATCCCATATTCTGGCTTTAGCGAATCTAATTGGTTCACCGACTTGCTAGGGTGGCTTTTGCCTGTGTTTATCATTTTGGGGCTTTGGATGTTTATCGCTGGGCGAATGCAGCGCAATATGGGCAATGGCATCTTTGGAATGGGAGGCGCGAAACGGCTTGTCAATGCGGAAAAGCCCAAAGTGCGATTCGATGATATGGCGGGAAATAAAGAGGCAAAAGAGGAAGTCGTGGAAATCGTGGATTTCTTAAAATATCCCGATAGATATTCTGCGGTGGGCGCGAAGATTCCAAAAGGTGTGCTTTTGGTGGGACCGCCCGGGACGGGGAAAACGCTACTTGCCAAAGCGGTGGCTGGTGAAGCGAATGTGCCATTTTTTTCGATGAGCGGAAGTAGCTTTATTGAAATGTTTGTGGGGCTTGGCGCAAGTCGTGTTAGGGATTTATTTGAGATGGCAAAGAAGGACGCGCCTAGCATTATTTTTATCGATGAGATTGATGCGATTGGGAAATCCCGCGCCGCAGGTAGTATGGTGGGTGGCAATGATGAGAGAGAGCAAACGCTAAATCAACTTTTGGCAGAAATGGACGGCTTTAGCTCGGATTCATCGCCTGTAATCGTTTTGGCAGCGACAAACCGCCCTGAAATCCTTGACCCTGCGCTTTTGCGCCCGGGGCGATTCGATAGGCAGGTTTTGGTGGATAAGCCAGATTTTAATGGGCGCGTGGAAATCTTAAAAGTGCATATTAAAAGCGTGAAATTAGCGCGAGATGTGGATTTACAAGAGATTGCAAAGCTCACAGCTGGGTTAGCTGGGGCGGATTTGGCAAATATCATTAACGAAGCCGCACTACTTGCTGGACGCGCAAATAAGCAAGAAGTAAGCCAAAGCCACTTTAGAGAGGCGGTTGAGCGAAGTATTGCAGGGCTAGAGAAAAAATCGCGCAGAATCTCGCCAAAAGAGAAAAAAATCGTAGCTTACCACGAGAGCGGACACGCGGTGGTAGCGGAGATGACAGAGGGTTCGCACCCTGTAAGCAAAGTCTCCATTATCCCGCGCGGTATGGCTGCGCTGGGATATACGCTCCACACGCCTGAGGAAAACCGCTACCTTATGCAAAAGCACGAGCTTATGGCGGAAGTCGATGTGTTGCTTGGCGGACGCGCCGCTGAGGAGGTGTTTTTAGGCGAGATTTCCACAGGCGCAAGTAATGATTTAGAACGCGCTACGGACATTTTAAAGGCGATGGTTAGCTATTATGGAATGAGCGAAGTAAGCGGACTAATGGTGCTAGAAAAGCCACGAAATGCGTTTTTGGGCGGAGGATTCGGCTCGGCGAGAGAGTTTAGCGAAAAGACAGCAGAGGCAATGGATACGCATATCAAAACCACGCTTGAATCTCGCTACAACGCCGTCAAACAAACGCTACACGATTACAAAGATGCTATTGAGATTATGGTAAAAGAATTATTTGAAAAAGAAGTCATTGACGGGGCGCGTGTGAGGGAGATTTTGACAGATTTTGAAAAAGAAAAAGGCTTGGAATCGCGCCTAGTAAAGCGTAAAAACGATGAGGAATCCTAAAAGCGTGGCAACTAAGGGTGCGAAAATTCACAAAGGGCGTTTATGAATAAGCCAAAAGAATTGCAGACAACCACGCAAATTATCGCGCGTGAGGGCTTTAAGCCTGTGGCTGGGTGCATTATTGTGGCATTTCTTTGCATATTTTTTCATTTTGAATTTTTTGCGCTTTTTGCCTTTGTGTGCGCATTATTTTGCGCTTTTATTTTTCGCAACTCCGAGCGAATCGCGCTTTATCGTGGGAGCGATGCGATTATTGCCCCTTGCGATGGGATTATCAAAGATATTTCTACGCACGATTCGACTACGAGCATTTTAGTAAAAATAAATATTTTTGATAATGGAATCTTTCGTGTCCCAGCGCGAATCACGCGAATCAAAAGTGCGTTTCGATTCGGGCTTTTTATCAAAAGCGATAAAAATCTTCAAAAGATTCTAAATACCAAGCACAAAGTTAGCGGATTTTGTGATAAGGAAGCGATTTTTAGCATTACGCTATTGCCTGAAGCGTGGAATAAGGCAAATATTTACGCGCTTGGTGGCGAATCGCACAAGGATTCACATAAAGATTCAAGCAAAGATTCGCCAAAAGATTTAAAAGATTCGCGCATAGATTCAAGTGGCACTTCAAATAGCGATTCATCGCAAAGCACGATATTTGTGGGCGATAGATTAGGATTTATGAAATACGGATATTTGCTCTTAGAGATTTACAAACCTTGCAAACTTTTGGCACAAAGGGGCGATAATCTCTTTGCTGGGGAAAGTCTGCTAGGCAAACTTCAATAAATTTTATAGTAAAATAAGCGCAAAATTTTATGGGGGCAGAATATGAAAATCAATCCACTTTACATTGTGCCAAATCTTTTCACTGCGGCAAGTGCGTTTTTGGGCGTCTCAAGCATTATTTACGCAATCAATGGACGCATAGAGTTCGCCTGCTGGCTTGTCATCATCTCTATGGTGCTAGATGGCTTAGATGGGCGTGTAGCGCGAATCACAAATACTGCATCAAAGTTTGGCGTGGAGTTTGATTCGCTGTGCGATTTGGTGGCGTTTGGGTGCGCTCCTGCGATTTTAATATATTTGGCTTTTGGGCATAATTACGGGCGATTCGGGCTTGTGGTGAGCTGTCTTTTTGTGCTGTTTGGGGCGATTCGCTTGGCACGATTTAATATTATCACAGGCAACGAATCTAGCCACTTTTTTATCGGGCTTCCTATCCCATCAGCGGCGATTTTTGTAGTAACTATGCTAATCTTAGAAAAACGCTACAATATCCTTGCTGCGCATAATTTTTGGCTACTTGCCTTTACATTTATCGTGGGGATTTTGATGGTTAGCAATATCCGCTATCCTAATTTTAAGCACATTCGGTGGAATCTCTTTAAGATGATAATCTTAATAGTGATTTTATCGGTGCTGTTTATTCGCCCCATTGAGGGCATTTTTAGCGGGATTAGCGCGTATATCGTGTATGGAATTCTGCGATATGCTTATGTATTTATCGCAAAGGTGCTTTTAAAGCGCAAAATAAAGGATAATAAATGAATGAAATAAAGATTTTTGATACGACTTTAAGAGACGGGGAGCAAAGCCCCGGGGCGTCTATGAATATTGAGGAAAAGATTCGCATTGCGTTGCAGTTAGAAAAATTGGGCGTGGATATTATCGAGGCTGGATTTGCGGCAAGTAGTCCGGGGGATTTTGAGGCGATTCATAAAATCGCACAAAATGTCAAAAAATCCTGCGTTTGCTCACTTGCACGGGCGATTGAGGGCGACATAAAAGCAGCAGCTGATGCTATCAAACCCGCCAAAATCAAGCGGATTCACACTTTTATCGCCACAAGCCCCATTCATATGGAATATAAGCTAAAAATGAAACCAAATGAAGTCATCAAACGAGCCGTTGAATCGGTGAGATTCGCCAAAAGTTTGGTTAGCGATGTGGAGTTTAGCTGCGAAGATGCGTGTAGGAGCGACATTGGATTTTTGCGTGAAATCATTAGCGCGGTTTTGGAAGTTGGCGCAGGGACAATCAATATGCCAGATACCGTGGGCTATCGATTGCCTAATGAAATCGCGGATTTTTTCGCTGAAATAAGTAAAATCATCAATGGTAGGGCGATTTTATCCACGCATTGTCATAATGACTTAGGACTTGCGGTGGCAAATAGCATCGAGGCAATCAAAAACGGCGCAAGGCAGGTGGAATGCACGATAAATGGCTTAGGCGAACGCGCCGGAAATACCGCACTAGAGGAAATTGCGATGATTATAAAAACTCGCAAAGATTTATTCAAAGGGCTAAAAACCAATATCAACGCAAAGGAAATCTACCCCACAAGTAAGCTAATCAGCGATATTACAGGGATTCGCCCACAGCCAAATAAAGCAATCGTGGGCAAAAACGCATTCGCACACGAGAGCGGTATCCACCAAGACGGCGTTTTAAAGCACAGAGAAACCTATGAAATCATCAATCCCGCCGACATAGGCATAGAGCAGGATTCAAACCTCATCTTAGGTAAGCATTCAGGACGCGCTGCGTTTAAAAATAAGGCGAAAGCGTTAGGATTCGCGCTAAGCGATGATGAGATTGAGGGCGCGTTTGCGAAGTTTAAGGTGCTATGCGATAGCAAAAAAGAAGTCTTTGATGATGATGTGAGAGAGATTTTAAGTGAGCAAGGGCGCGGAATCCCGCAGATTTTTAGCCTAAATATGCTCCAAGTTAGCGCGTGTAGTGCTGGGAAATTTTGCGCGGCGATGAGTATGACAAAGGACGGCGTGGAAATGAGCGATAGTGCGCTAGGCAACGGTGCGGTGGATAGTGTGCTAAAGAGCGTGGATAGGATTAGCGGGATTAAGGGCAATCTTAAGGAATACCGCGTGGAGAGCGTTACAAGTGGGAAAGACGCACTTGCAAAGGTGGTGGTGAAAGTGGAGTTTGAGCCACATAAAAACGCGCTAATTGGGCACGGGCTGGATATTGATACGATGAGTGCGACAGCGAAGGCGTATATAAGTGCGCTAAATAGCTACCTAAGAATGAAAGAGTTTTTGTAGGGGTGGCAATTTGTTCTGGGGTATGCGATTTCGCACTTGTAAGAATTTTCGGGGTTTCGCAGACTCCAAGTCTAG
>JBNMJF010000016.1:0-13544 GCA_050873665.1 Helicobacteraceae bacterium | reverse complement strand
GATTAAACTCGCTTTTATCCTGCAGGACAAACCCGCAGTCTTGCAACAATGCGACAATATCTATCCGTGTCTTTGCTTCGTCTTTCATAAAATTTCATCTTTCATTTTACACCACAATTCTAACCCCAAAATTATATCACTTTTTGCGATTCTATATTTTCAGCATTTCCCCATTCGCAAAGCACAAATATCCTACCGCACTTTTAAAATGTCGCTCTGCGTAGCGCACATATTCCGCCACCTGCGCCTTTTTAGCCTCCAAATCCAAATCACTGCTTTTGTAATCCAAAATGATTGCGCCCTCACCTCGCTCCACAAGGCAATCTATGCGCTTTAAGCCATTATCCACATACGCCACTTCACACCGCACCGCATTTGCGTCCGCTAAAATCTCGCGCAGTAGCGCATTTTGCAAGATATTTTCCATATTTTGCATTGTGGCTTCAATCTCACGCGCATCTAGCACAAGCCCATAGCGATTTTGCAAAATCGCCCCAATATCCGCCTTTGGCGTCCCAAAGCCCAAGTGTAATTCGAGTGCCTTATGCAAAGCCAAACCTTTAATCTTTGATTTGCTCGTGTAGGGCTTTGAATCCTCGTTTATAAACGCACCTTGTTTCCCAAAGTCGCATTGTGTGGGAATCTCTGCGCTGTCAATATCGCTAATCTGCGCCGATTCGCCCATAATATCCTCGCCAATTTGCGCATCCTCCAAATCCAAAAGCCCCAATTTCAGCGCGTCCCCACCGCGAATCTTATCCGCCCTCACAATAAAAAGGCTCTCTTTTGCGCGGGTAAAGGCGACATATAGCAGATTTAGCGCATCGATTTTATCTTGCGCCGTTTTTGCCTCCAAAATTTTTGCAAAGCCTTCATCGGCAAACGCCCTGCGTGTGCGAAACGCCGCATTTCCCATATAATAGATTTTATCGCCCTTAAAATTTGGCGCGTAAAAAATATCCCCGCTATGCGCACTTCCGCCGTATTCACACACAATCACATCGCCAAATTCCAAGCCTTTGGATTTGTGAATCGTCATAATTTGAATGGCACTTTTTGAGTCGCTACTAGACTTGATTTCCGCGCTACGCAGGAATTCGATAAGCGAATCCACCTCATCAAAGTCCGCACTCGCCTCTAAAATCTGCAACGCACTTTTGCCATACAACGCGAATCGCTTGATGATAGAATGCACCATTTGGCAAGGCAATGTGTCTTTTTTAAAGTGCAGATTTTTAGTGCTTGTGGCGTCCAAACTAAGTGCCTCGCCATTTAATTTCTCGCAATTTTTTAGGTAAAAAATATTGCCCGTTTTTGCGAATCGCAAGGCATTTAAGATGATTAAATACTCGGCATTTGTGCTACTTTCGCCCTCTACGCTGATTTTTATATGCGGAAACTCTGCTTTTAAAAACTCATATATTTCCTTAGCGGTGGCAGTTTTTCTCGTAAGCACCGCAATGTCGCTTTTGTGATTGTCTAGCAAAATTTGGATTCGCTCCCTTAGCGTGGGGAAAATCTCATCTTTGCTTTTTGTCGCCACCGCTATGAATCCACTCTTATCGCTATTTGTCTTTTGCGCCACAAAATCGCTAAAATGCGGCGCAAAAGTCGCATTTACGAATCTCACGATATTTGTGGCACTACGGAAATTTTTAGGCAACGATTCGCTTTTTAGACTTAGCTCATCGCTAATGGCGCGAAAAATGCGACTATCGCACCCACGAAAGCCATAAATCGCTTGTTTTTCATCGCCCACGAAAAATAGCGAACGATTGCCGATTCGCCCCACACCGCTTTTGATTTCATCGATGAGTGGCTTTAAAATCTCATATTGACGCAGATTTGTATCTTGGAATTCATCGATTAAAATATGATTGATTTTTGAATCTAGTCGAAAATAAAAGAAATTTCTATCGATATTGTGATTTAGCAAATCATAGCAGATATTAGAAATATCATCAAAATTGAGCTTATTTTTGGATTTTAGGAGCGAATTTTTGCGCTTTTTATAAATGCCAAAAATACTATAAATTTGCTCTAAAATCTCACTCTCCACATAGTCAAAATGCTTTTTAAAAAGCGATTTTATGTTTTGAAGTTTGGATTCGTAGAAATCTTTGTCAAAATCAAGCGATTCAAGCGTATTTTGCATAGATTCCGTAAGATTTAGACTATCTAAAATCGCGCCAATATCCGCTAAATCAATTTCCTTTAAAAAGCGATTTCGCAAATTGCTAACGCCCTTTTTGCCATCTGTGAGATTTAGCATAAACTCGCGCAGTGCGCTAAACTCGGCGATAATCTCACTCTTAAAATTTGGATTTGCCGTTGTATGTGTGATGTCCGCGCTATCAATTTTTAGGCTTTGAATCATCGCAATTAGCTTATTTGCGCGTAAATCATTTGCCACGCAAAAGCGCACAAGCCTTTTAAACTGCGCACTATCAAGCGAATCCAGCGTCCGCAAAAACGCCTCGCTACTCACATCAAAATTCGCGCTCACCTCATAATCGCTCAAAATCCCCGCGTAAAAGCTAAACTTTTTCACCACCATCGCAAAAAACGCATCAAAAGTCATAATGTGGTTGTTTGAAGTGATGAAATGCTCATAAATCGCCTTACTTTGGGTGCGAATCACTTGTGGCGAAATGCCTTTGGCAACCAAATCTTTGGCGTAGGGATTCGCAAATAAATCGCCCGAATCCTCCGCCAAACTCGCCAAAGTGTGTGTGATGCGCTCTAACATTTCATTTTTTGCCTTGTTTGTGAAAGTAATGCAAAGGATTTCACTCGCCCTTGCGCCACAAAACAGCAGGTAAATATAGCGCGAAGTGAGCGCAAATGTCTTGCCACTACCAGCAGAAGCGCGAAGTGAGAGCCATTGCGTGGGGTTATCTTGGCTTGTGCTTTGCATAGTTTGCCTTTTTGTGTGGAATTTAAATGGGATTCTAGCGTAATTTTGGATTTTTTGGATTAGGGTTAAATGGGACTTACTTTTGGCAAAAGTTAATTATAGATTCGCCCTTTAGGCAATGCAGATTCGTAACACAAAAATCACAATAAAATCGCATTAAAAAGATAAATTTAAGTTTAAAGGTATTAAAATTCACGCTTTGAAGCGCAAGTTTCAAAAAATAAATTTTCGGGAGAGTGTAATGAAAAAACTTATCTTTATCGCGCTTTTTAGCGCGGTCGGACTATTTGCGGCGGACGGAGCGACACTATACAAAACTTGTATTGCGTGCCACGGAGCAGGTGGAGATAAAGTGCCACCGGGGTCTAAAGCTACTTTCACAATCAATTCTTTGGATAAAAACAAGCTGATTGAGGATATTAAAGGCTACAAAGCTGGGACGCTAAATCAATACGGACTTGGCGCACAGATGAAACCTTATTTGGCTAAGCTTACTGATGCGGATATTACTGCACTAGCGGAATATATTACTACTTTGAAAAAGTAGCGTAAGTGGCGTTAGATTTCGCGATTCAAGTGCGAATCGTGGAATCGGCGGGTTGCGATTCGTCTTTGGGTTACCATTGTGCGGATTTGTGGATTTTTGGGAGGCTCACAGACTCCAAGTCTAGCTTCGCTCCCAAAAATCCACAAAAACCCCACAAGCGCAACCGCAAAATACTAAAATCGTTTTTATTTGCGTTAATGTCGTAAAATCAAGCGCAATTTCTTTTTAAAAATGCTATTATAATTTCTAACATTTTTAAAGGGAAATGAAAATTGAAAAAAGTCGTTATTTTTTGCTGTGCTTTGCTCTTAAATCTCGCAAATGCCGAGTTTATCGAGGAATTTATCCTAAAAAAAGATGAAGTGAAAATCATCAATCTTTTTGTGGAAAACACGCACAAAACCCTTGCGTTTCGCTGGACGCTGTATAAGGACAGAGGCTTGGTGATGCACCTAACCTACGATAGAAATCCGCATCAATTTCATCTCTACAAAGAGAGCCTTGCGCTAAATGCCTTCAAAGTCGAGCTAACGCAAACGCGCTCCACAAGGGCGCAAAGTCCGCATATCATCATATATTTTGTGGATTTTGATGATTATAAAAAAGAAGCAAAATTTCGCTATTATTTGAATAAATATGATGCGCAAATTGAGATAATGTAGGCATTGGAGCGGTAATGACAGATAGATTAAGCGAAGTGCAAAAAATCATCAACGGCTATTTTGATAGCGTGGATAGCGAGGCGTTTGGGCGATTTCGCGCAGACTTTAGCTTTGGTAAAATGTTGCGCTCAAAATTATTGCTATCCATCGCGCCAGATTCGCCCACTGCGCTAAAAGTCTGCGCGATTATCGAGCTAATCCACTTTGCATCACTGCTTCACGATGATGTAATTGATTCGGCAAATTTACGGCGTGGAAAGCAAAGCATAAACGCCAAATACGGCGATAAAAACGCCATAATGTTAGGGGATATTTTGTATTCAAAGGCGTTTTATGAAGTGGCGTGTATCCCGTGCGTAGGCGCGAATCTATCCCAAATCATTTCAAACGCCGTGTTTAGGCTAAGTTTGGGCGAATTAGATGATGTGTTTTTAGGCGAATCTATCAATTTAGATGATAAAAAATATTTGAAAATGGTGGAGAGAAAGACGGGAGCGTTGATAGAAGCGAGTGCGGTGTGTGGGGGGATTTTAAAGAGCGATTTATCGCTTGATTCACACAATTTGGTCTTGGGTATGCAATTTCGCACTTGTGAAAATTTTGGGGAATCAACAGACTCTAGTCTAGTTTTATCCCCAAAATTTTCACAAATACAAAAGCCACACCGCAATCACTTCGATTGCGATTCGCTTTGCGAATCGACTACAAATCAAACAAAATTCGCAGAATCTAACAGCAACCCACCCCGTCATTCTGAGCTTTCGCAAAGCGAAAGCGAAGAATCCAAAAAAATAAATAAGCGATTCGTGGATTCTTCGGTCGCTACGCTCCCTCAGAATGACGATAAAAGTTTCACACAAATAGAAAAATACAAAATCTACGGGCGCAATCTCGGCATCGCCTTTCAAATTATTGACGATTTGCTAGACATTACGCAGGAGGATTCCACGCTTGGCAAGGAATCTTTTAACGATTTCAAAGAGGGCAAAACCACACTGCCCTACATTTACCTTTACAACGCCTTAAATGCGAGTGATAAAGAGATTTTAAAAAGCTATTTTAAAAAGCCACTAGATTCATCGCAAAAAAGCTGGATTCGCGTCAAAATGGGCGAATTTGAGATTATCCAAAAAGTCAAAAATATCGCGCAAGATTATGGCAAAATGGCACTAAGTGCGCTTGATTCAAGCGATGAGAGCGATAAAAACCTACAAAAAATCATCACAGATATGATAGATAGGGAGTTTTGATGAAGTATTTGGTGCTTAGCTTTTCGCATAAAAATGCCCCGCTTGAGATTCGTGAAAAATTGAGCTTTGAGGACGCCACGCCACTTTTGGATTATCTGCGTGATTGCGGTTTTGTTAGTGAATCTATCGTGCTTTCCACTTGCAATCGAATGGAGATTTTAATGCAATGCGAGGATAATTATGACGCCCTGCAGAAGTGCTTTGCGAAGTTAGCGGAGTTATCTGGCGTGAAAAAGGAAGTGCTAGAGGGTTGCGCGAGTTCTTATGAAGGATATAGCGCGATTCATCATATTTTTTTGGTGGCAAGTAGCCTAGATAGCCTTGTGGTGGGGGAGACGCAAATTAGCGGACAGCTAAAAAAAGCATATCGCTACGCACTTAAAAACGGCTACTGCACGACAAAAGGCTTGGGCTATGTGATTGACTTTGCTTTTAAATGCGCTGGAAGCGTGAGAAATGAGACAGGAATCTCCAAAAATCCCGTATCTGTCGCCTCTATCGCCGTAACTAGCGCAAATGATTTGCCACTAAACCAAAAACGCGCCGTTGTTGTAAGCGTAGGCACAATGGGGAAAATCGCCATAAAGCACTTGCTTGGCGCAAATTTTAAGGTTTTGCTACTAAATCGTAGCTATCAAAAGGCGGCGGATTTTAAAGATGAATTGCAAAATGAAAATCTGCAAATCGCGGAGTTTGGCGAGTTAGAGCGCGTGATTAACGATTGCGAGTTGCTTTTTTCTGCATCAAGTGCGCAAAAGCCCATCATCACAAAGGCGATGATTAAAAAAACGCCCCATAAGCGTTACTTTTACGACTTGGCGATTCCCCGCGATATAGAGGAAAATTTGGATAGTGAGATTGAGATTTTTAGCATTGATTCGCTTCAAAAAGTCGCTGAGGCAAACAAAGAAAAGCGCAAGGACAGCATAAATACGGCTTATGAGATTGTGGGTGAGCAGGTGAATGAATTTTTCAAATGGCTAAATATTTTAAGCGTTGAGCCTATCATAAAGCATTTGCGAAATCTCGCCAAGAGCGCGTCTATGAGCGAGATTGACAAGGCGATTGCAAAAGGATATTTGCCCGAATCTTGCAAGGCGAATCTGCAAAAGACGATTCATAATGTCTTTAATATTTTTCTCCACACGCCCACAAAAAATCTTAAAAATATCGCATCTACTGCGCAGTTAAGGGAAGTGGAGCAAACTTTAACAATGCTGTTTGATATAAATAAAAACGCCGAATCTATCGCAAATAGCGCAAAAACTCACAACGATGAGTCTAAAAACAACCATACAAATTCTAGTATTGTGAGCGAGAAATCGGGGTTGCGTAGCCACGAGCGAGGAAATAAGACTTGAAGTCTATTGACGAAGCGAGTGGCAAGTCTCCACGATTTATCGCCACAAGACGAATTTGCAAACCACCAAAGGATACACGATGAAATTCTCACAACTTTTCGCTCCCACCACTAAGGAAGAACCTAAAGATTGCGTCTTAAAAAGCCATAGCATTTTGATTCGCGGTGGCTTTATAAAGCAAATCGGCAGCGGGATTTACAGCTTTTTGCCACTAGGCAAAATGGTGCTTGACAAAGTGCAAAAAATCATCAAAGATGAGTTAGACAAATCAGGCGCAAACGAAGTGCGCTTGGGCTTTGTAACCCCTGCGGATTTGTGGCGACAATCAAAGCGATTTGACAAATACGGCAAGGAATTGCTCGTGTTTAAGGACAGAAAGGACAATGATTTCGTGCTAGGTCCCACACACGAGGAGTCTGTGGTAGATTGCGTAAAAGGGCTTGTTAAAAGCTATAAGCAACTGCCCTTAAATCTCTATCAGATTCACATAAAATTCCGCGATGAGATTCGCCCACGCTTTGGGCTAATGCGTGCGCGCGAATTTGTGATGAAGGACGGATATAGTTTCCACGCCGACAAGGCGGACTTGGATAGGGAGTTTGCGCTTATGGAGCAAACCTACAAAAATATTTTTGATAGGCTTGGCGTGAAATATCGCGTTGTGGAGGCGGATAGCGGGGCGATAGGTGGAAGCGGAAGTAAGGAATTTATGGTTTTGGCAGATAGCGGCGAAGATGATATTGTGGTGTGTGAGAAATGCGAATATGCGGCAAATATCGAGGCTGCAACTCGTGCGCCAAATCCCGCGCCAAATCCTGCGCCACAAGCGGAATTTGCGAAATTTTACACGCCAAATGTTACGACTATTAAGGATTTGTGCGAGTTTTTGAAAATTGATGGGTATTATACAATGAAATGTGTAGCAAAAAAAGCGATTTTTAGCGGTAAAAATTCGTCTTTGGGCGCACCTTGCGGAGATTTTGGGAATTTGGGGCGTTTCGCGGACGCCAAAGTCCAGTCTCACGCCCCAAATTCCCAAAAAACTCCACAACTTCCACCGCAAATACTAGAATTGGATTCAAATAAAAGCGATTCAAGCGAATCAAATCAAAACAATTCCATTTCAAACGCAAATTCAAGTATTTTTGATGAGAAATCGGGGTTGCGAAGCTGTGAGCGAGAAGATAGAACTAAGGGTTCATCGCCGAAGCGAACAGCAAGTCTCCCCGATTTATCACAAAAAGACGCAGAATTTGCAAAACCTTGCTTTTTCTTTATTCGTGGTTGCGATGAATTGAATCTTACAAAAGCTTTAAACGCCGTTCCAAACGCCATTGATTTGGTGGATTTACCAAAAGATGAGTTAGAGTCGCTTGGGCTATTTGGCGGATTCATCGGGGCTTACGGATTGCAAAATATAACCAAATCGCCCTACATTTACTTTGACAACGAGCTAAAGGACAGCGCGAATCTCACCTGTGGCGCGAATGAAAAGGACTATCACTTTGTGGGCGTGGATTTAAGCACATTTAGCGATTTGCAATACGCGGATTTGGTGGAAGTCAAAAAGGGAGATTTCTGCCCCAAATGCGCTACAAAGGGCACACAATCGAAGTTAGATATTACCAAAGGCATTGAAATCGGGCATATTTTCAAACTAGGGACGCGATATAGTGAGCCACTGGAGGCGACTTTTTTGGATAGCAATGGCAAGGCAAAGCCCTTTGAAATGGGCTGTTATGGGATTGGCGTGTCGCGAATCCTACCTGCGATTTTGGAGCAAAAAGCGGATAGCAAGGGCGCGATTTGGGGCAGTGTCGCGCCTTTTGCGCTTAGCATTATCATCTCAAACACAAAAAATAAAGATGAAGTGGATTTTGCGCATAAAATCTATGATGAGATTTGCGCGAAATGCGGGGATAGTGAGATTTTGCTAGATGATAGAAATGAGCGATTTGGCGTGAAAATGGCGGATTTCGAACTTATGGGTGCGCAATTTGCGCTAATTGTAGGAAAAGAATTGCAAAATGGTGTGGTGGAGATTGTGAATCGCGCGGATTTATCGCGTGAAGTGGTGGATTCAAGCGTGTGTGTGAGCGAGATTGTGGCAAAAATCGCGAATCTAAGCGCAAATCAAAACGCGAATCTTTAAGACATTAGGGGGCAAAATGCGATTTTTAATCTTTTTGGCATACATTGCCATCGAATTTTATTTAGTCATAAGAGTGGTGGAGGCGAGTGGATTTTGGCTCTTTGTGCTTGAAATCGCGGTGAGCGCGTTGCTAGGGCTTGGTATCCTAGCATCACAATTTAGCGTGATGAGCGAATATTTACGCAACATTATGGCGTTTAATCTAAGTAGCTTTTTGGGGCGTAGCATATTGCGCTTTTTGGGCGGGATAATGCTGATTTTGCCCTTTGTGCTAAGCGATATTTTGGGATTGACATTTTTTGTAATGTCGCTATTTTTCAAGGCAAATGAGAGAGATTTGCGCAATGATTTTGGCGAAAATTTTAAGAGTGATTTTAGAAAAGAATTCGATTTTTCACGCGATTCGAGTGAAAATGACATAATTGACGCAGAAATCATTGAGAGAGTGGAAAAGAAATAGAGAGTAGAAGGGGATTCTTCGTTTTGCAAAAGCAAAACGAAGCAAAAACTTTAATTAAGGATTCGCACTTCGTGCGGATTTATTTGTTTTTTTGGATTGCTTCGATTCGAGTTAATGCTCGAATCTCGCAATGACGAAAATCTACGAAATTGCATACCCAAATACAAATTGAGCAAACGCAAAACTTTTAATCGCCATTCCTTTGTCCGCGCAGATTCCCTTTCGTGTCAAAATACGCCTCTATGCGATTTGATAGCTTGATTTCATAGCCGTCCCATTGTTTGTGGATTTTGATGATTTTGATATTAGGGAATTTCTTTGCGATTGCCCCCGCCACAGATGCTGGGAGAATCGCTGGATTTATACCATTATAGCATTTGACTTGCTTCCATTCGCCTGATTCAAGAAATTTAATCCTTGTGCCATTGGACATTATCACATCATAGGTATCATATTCCAATTCCACATACATTACATTCGCGCCTTTAAGGTTAGTTGCGATGAAGTCTCGCGCCTTTTTGGGGAGATTTGTCGCAGGGATAATCATCTCCGCAAATACCACCCCAAAACACACCGCTAGTAAGCACAACTTTTTCATCTGCCTACCCCTTAATCATCGTATTTTTGTCCCATTAGATTGCCGTTTGCGTCAAAATATGCTTTGATACGATTCGCCATTTTGACTTCATAGCCGTTCCATTCTTTATCAACTTTGATGATTTGAACGCCCGGAAAAGTCTTTGCGATTGTAGCTGCCACAGGAGCTGGTAAAAGAGCTGGATTCACGCCCATATAGCTTTTGATTTCTTTCCAATCGCCTGTGGTGAAAAACTCCACTTTCACGCCGTTTGACAGCATTACATCATAGCTATCATAGTCCATTTCCACATACATTATATTCGCACCTTTGAAATTGTTTGCGATAAAAGTCTGCGCATTTTTGGGTAGATTTGTCGCTGGGACAATCATATCCGCAAATGCTACGCCACCGATAAACGCCAATAATAAAAACAACTTTTTCATTGTTTCTCCTTTTTAAGTTGAAATTTTAACTTTTGCTAACAAAAGCGATGAAATTTTATAGCATAAAAGTGAAATAGTTGTGAAATTTTTAAATTTTATAGTAGAATCCCAAAATTTTTAAGGAATCTTAATGCTTTTAGAAATCATAACCTACCCAAATAAATCCCTGCGCCAAAAATCCCAAAAAGTCGAATGCTTTGATTCTGCCCTGCACACCACGCTAGATAATATGTATGAGACGATGATAAATAAAAATGGCGTGGGATTAGCTGCGATTCAAGTGGGAATCCCAAAGCGAATGCTTGTCATAAACCTCCCGCGCGAGGATAAACTTTTGCATAAAGAGGATTTGTTAGAAATCATCAACCCTGAGATTTTAGAGGCTGATGGGGAGATTTTATTCCAAGAGGGCTGCCTTAGTGTGCCAAATTTTTATGAAATGATAAAGCGATTTAGCTTTGTGCGCTTAAAATACTTTGATAGATTTGGCAAAGAGTTTATTTTGGAGGCGGAGGATTATTTGGCGGTGGCGATTCAGCACGAAATCGACCATTTAAACGGCGTGTTGTTCGTGGATAAACTCTCCATTTTAAAGCGCAAAAAATTTGAAAAAGAATATAAAAGGTTGCAAAAAGAGGGCTTTAAAAGCGTTCATTTACCCGAATCAGCCGAATCTAACGGCGATTCGCACAAATCAAGCGCGAATCTAGGCGAATCGCATAAAGATTCGCCCAAAGATTCACGCGAATCTAAGCGCGAATCTGCGAATCGCGCCAATAATCGCGCCACGAATCAAGCTAATAATCAAACCACCAATCGCCCCAAATCCAAGCGTGATTCACGCAAACGCAAGGCAAAGGCGTAAGCAATGGTAAAAAAGTTGCTTTGTGCCACCGCTTACGGCGTGGGCGCAAAGATAATCCAAGTGGAGGCGACATTTTCACGAGGACTTCCCGCCTTTGTGATTAGCGGATTAGCTGGAAGCTCGATTCAAGAGGCAAAACAGCGTGTGCAAGGCGCACTCGCGCATAATAATTTTCAATCGCTAAATTTTAAAATCACCATAAATTTATCGCCCTCAGATTTATCCAAAAATGGCAGTCATTTTGACTTGCCTATCGCGCTATTAGTGGCACTCCAAAAGCAAGATATTAGTTTGGAAAATTGGTTTGCATTCGGCGAATTGGGGCTTGATGGCTATATCAAAAATACCAATACCATTTATCCGCTTTTGCTTGAAATCTCAAAATCTAATCCTAGTGGCGCAAAGCAAATCAATGTTTTGCTCCCCAAAGAGGGCGAAAAACTCTACTCTAATATTCCTAATCTAAATATTTATTATGCGACAGATTTAATGGACGCCATTGCGATTCTTAAAAATCCCACAAATAAGGCGAAACAATATGAGTTTAGCTTTAAAAGCGTGGAAATTTTGGGCGAAAAATATTATTATGATGATGATTTTGCGCTGGATTTTAGCGATGTCAAAGGGCAAATTGTCGCCAAACGCGCCGCACTAATCGCGTGTGCTGGAATGCATAATATCATATTTGAGGGCTCTCCGGGCTGTGGAAAATCGATGATTGCCAAGCGAATGCGCTATATTTTGCCACCCATAAGTTTTGGTGAAATGTGCGAATGCGCGAGTATAAACGCGCTAAATAACGCCAAAAACGCCTACACTGCGCTTCGTCCCTTTCGTAATCCTCATCAAAGTAGCTCAAATGCGTCTATTTTAGGCTCTGTATTGCAAAATGACGCCAAGCCGGGCGAGATTTCACTAGCGCATAATGGCATTTTGTTTTTTGATGAATTGCTGAATTTTCAAAAGAATGCATTAGAATCGCTTCGTGAGCCGTTAGAAAACGATGAGCTAAGCATTTCGCGCGTGAATATTAAGGTTACTTATCCTGCGAGTGTGCTTTTTATAGGCGCGATGAATCCCTGCCCGTGCGGGAATCTTTACAGCACAACAAAAGAATGTAGGTGCAAGGATATAGAGATTCGCAAATATAGAAACAAGCTAAGTGAGCCACTACGCGATAGAATCGACTTATTTATAAAAATGGACGAGAGTAAGAGCGATGAGCGTATTAGCTCAAAAGAGCTTTTTAGTAGCGTCTTACGCGCTTTTAAGGCACAAAAATGGCGCGGACAAATAAAGCTAAATGGGAAATTAGATGATAGCGAGATTGAGCGATTTTGTGGGCTAAAAAGTGCGGAGTCTGAGCTACTTGACTTAGCTACGCAACGATATGGCTTAAGCTATCGCGGAAGGCAAAAGATTCTAAAAGTCGCACGGACGATTGCCGATTTGCAAGATTGCAAAGACATTGCAAAAGAGCATTTGCTAGAAGCACTAAGCTATCGAATCATAAACTAAGCGAGGATTTGAATGGAAACTGAATTTATCGTAAAATCGCCCATTTTGGGCTTTGAGCATATCACAAAGATGAAGCTGACAAAAATCGATGATATTTTTTTAAAGCTAAGCAACGCAGATGAGCCACTGCCCTGCTTTACGCTGGTAAATCCATTTTCGCTTTGTGAATATAGCTTTGAGATTCCTAGTGCCATTCAAGTGCTGCTTGACTTGCAAGAGGGCAAAACGCAAAATATTTTAATCGCAAATATTATGGTGGTGTATAAGGAAATCACGGATTCCACGATAAATTTCATCGCGCCAATCGTTTTTAACTTTGATAATGGCACAATGGCGCAGGTGGTGCTTGATGCGCTAAAATATCCGCAGTATAGCATTGCCGAGCCGATTTCGACATTTTTAAAGGGCAATGTGGGCGAATCTAAGGGCAAATCGGGCGATTCTAAAGGCGATTCGAGCGCAAAATAGGTGCGAATCGCTATGCGAAAAATCACAATTATCGGCTATGGCAAAATGGCAAAAGCCATCGCTGTGGGGCTAAATGGGAAATTTGAGTTAGAAATCATAGGGCGAAATAAGACAAAAATGGAGGCGTTTGTCCGTGAAAACGCGCTAAAAAATGCGAGTGCGATTTGCGTGGATTCAAGCGATTTGAGTGGTGAATCTAGCGCGATTGACATAGAGGGCAAAAGCGTAATTTTGGCAATCAAACCTTATGCGCTAGATTCATTTCGCTACACAGGCAAAGCAAGGGCGATTTATAGCATAATGGCTGGGATTAGCATAGAG
>JBNMJF010000015.1:0-14240 GCA_050873665.1 Helicobacteraceae bacterium | reverse complement strand
TGATAGTATCGAAAGCAAGGATTTAGATAGTAGCGACATTTTAAACAAAAAGCAAGTAACGCTTTATGACTTTAAACGCCCCAATCGCGTTAGCAAAGAGCAACTTCGTGCGTTTCGCGGGATTCACGATAAAATGGCGCGAAATCTTAGCTCACAAATATCTGCGATTATGCGCTCAATCGTGGAGATTCAGCTACATTCAGTTGACCAAATGACTTATGGCGAATTTTTGATGAGTTTGCCAAGCCCGACAAGTTTTAATATTTTTTCAATGCGTCCGCTTGATGGCAGTGGCGTTTTGGAAATCAATCCTAGCATTGCGTTTCCTATGATTGATAGGCTTTTGGGTGGCAATGGTGAGCCTTATGAGGTGAATCGTGAGTTTAGCGACATTGAGCTAAGTCTTATTGATACGATTTTGCGCTATGTGATGAGCAATCTTAAAGAGGCGTGGAGTTCGGTAACGGAGATTTTTCCCGCTGTTGATGCAAAAGAGAGTTCGCCTAGCGTCATACAGATTGTCGCGCAAAATGAAATCGTCATTATGGTTGTTATGGAAATCACAATCGGGCATAGTAGTGGAATGATGAATATTTGCTATCCTGTGATTTCGCTTGAATCGGTGCTTTCCCGCTTAGCAAGTAGGGATTTAATGCTTAGCGAGACAAACTCCAAAAAATCGCGCAATAAAGAGCTCCAAGTCCTAATCGGCGGTGCGCTTGTAAATGTAAGCGCAATGCTAGGAAGCGCGAGACTAAGTTTAGAGGAAGTGCTAGAATTGCGCGTGGGCGATACGATTCGCCTTGACCGCGTGGCTGATGATACAATCATCGTAAATATCGATGAGAGAGATAAATACATTGCCGAAATCGGTTTGCAAAGATATAGAAAAACTATAAAAATAAAAGATATAATAGAAACTGAAAAAGATAAAGTAAAAGAAGTCCTAGAAATGTTAGAAAGCAACCGCAAACACCGCGTGGAAAACATAAAAGAGGACGAGGAAGAAGCGTAAAATGAAAGATTTTATCAATCTTATCAAAAATGAGAGCGTTTCCACTATTAGCGGACTTACGGGGCGAAATGCAAATATCACAAATGACAATATCACAGAAATTGCGCAAATCACATTTCAACCGCCATTTGTCAAAGTCGCACTAGAGGACGGCGCGGGTTCGCCTATCATTTTCATCGCGCCTAGCAACCTAACTATCGGCTTAGCGGACTTAATGCTAGGTGGCGATATGGTAGATAAGGGCATTACAGAGGGAGCGCAAATCTCAAATGATGATTTAGACGCGCTTAAAGAAATCGTCTCAAATATTTTCTCTGCCATTTCCACCGCGCTAAAGGCGCAAAAAACGCTACCAAAAATGGAGTTTAAAATCGTCAGTGCTGATATTTTGAATGATAATAGTGAATTTCACGGATTTGATAGAGGGTGCAAGTTTAATTTTGACTTGGAAAATTTACATACGGATTTTATCGTGCTTTTCAGTCGAAAGATTGAAAATGAATTTTCCCCGCAAGATTCGGCAAAAACTGCGAGTGCAGGAAATGGAGGCAATGTGAGTAATATTCACCTAAATAGCACGGAGACGCGCAATATCGCAATGCTACTTGATGTCAAAATGCAAGTGCGTGTGCGAATCGGGCAGAAAAAAATGCTACTTAAAGATGTGATTTCTATGGATATTGGGAGCGTTGTGGAGCTAAATCAACTCGCAAACGACCCGCTTGACATTTTAGTCGATGACAAAGTCATAGCCAAAGGCGAAGTGGTAATCATTGACGGCAACTTTGGCGTCCAAATCACCGAAATCGGCACAAAAAGAGAACGGCTAGAGCAATTAAAGGGGAATGGCTAATTTATATCACAAGGGCGAATCGCAGATTTGCGCAAAGTAATCCACTCTTTGGCAAGGCGAAGCAATCCAAACCTTTTCGTCATACTGAGCGTAGCGAAGTATCCAAATCACACGAATCTAAAAAATTGTCGAATCAATGACCCAAAAGCGAATCCAAAACAACCTCGTTTAGTGGATTAGGGTTTGTGGGGGTTAAGGGAACTCTACTTTTTGCAAAAGCAAAAAGTAGCAAAAACTTTAAATAAGGATTCGCCTTCGTGCGAATTTTTTTATTTTTTGGATACCTCACCTTTTTTCAAAGGCGAAGTAATGACAAGTGGTATGGCGTGGATTCACCATCGCATAAAATCTTAAAAACTAACTACATAACGCACGAGCAGTTGATAAGTAGGACCGACAGATACTTTGGTTTCAGTAGTCCTACCATCTGGATATGTCCTAGTCATATCTGTTAGGATTAGCGGGACTACGGGGACTTTAGCGATGAATTCCAATCCGTGTGTTTTTGTGATACTAGTGCGAAGCCCGATATTAAACACACCGCCTATGCTTGTGCTATCTGGCTTATATCCTGCCGCTTTTAGCTCATTGATAGTATCTTTGCCACCTTTGCCTGTTATCGTGTTGCCACCAAGCCCTAGCCCTACAAATAAGCCCAAATCGCCGTCTTTACCGCCGATGAAATTCACTAGCAAATCCACATTTGCAAAGTAGTTGATAAATATTATCTCACGGCTTGTTTTCCCTTGATATGTGGTTTTTGCGTGTGTTGCGTCCGCATTGACATAGTATCGTAAGCCTACATAGGGGTTAAAGAACTGCTTATAGCCCAGCACTGCGCCATATACTACGCCCCCCCCCCTTTGCCTCTGTTTTCGCGCTAACGCCATTTATCGAAGCCTTTGTCTCGAACTTTAAGTCGCCATATCCTGCGCCTAACCCAAAAAATACGCCACTTTCCTCAGCACTTGCCACATTTGCGCCAAAGATTAGCGCTGTGATTATTGCAAATATTTTGCGATTCATAATACTCTCCTTAAAATTTGATATTTGGCTATATCGCCAAAAGTATGATAATGTTAAGGATTTGCGCTAAATTTGCTTAGATTCGACAACGCCGAATCGTGGCAATCTATTTGATTTTTTGGATTGCCACGAAAATCCTACGGATTTTCTCGCAATGACGAAATATTGCAATTTTGCGCTTGATTCGTAGCCGATTCGCAAGGCGAATCGCAATCGAAGTAATGGCGGTGTGGCTTTTGTATTTGTAGAAAATTTCGGGCGTGAGACTAGAGTCTGCGAATGCCCGAAATTTTCTACAAGTGCGAAATTGCATACCCCAGAACAAATTGTATCCGCACAAAAAGACACTCGCGCTTTTTTTACAGCCACCCTTTGCGCTTAAAATACACTATTGGCAGTATTGTAGAGACTATCATCACCACTAGCACGATTGGATAAGCATAATGCAAGTCTAACTCTGGCATATATTTAAAGTTCATACCATAAATCGTCCCAATAAGCGTGGGAGGCATCATCGCCACGGTTACGACGGTGAAAAGTTTGATGATTTTATTTTGCTCGATATTGATTTGTGAGGCAAATAGCGCGTGGATATTATCTAGCGCATTCATATTCACCACGCAAAAATCAATCAGCGAATTTAAGTCTTTGACAATGGTTGTGATATTGCGCTTCACATCGCTATCTGGCTTATTGCTACCTAGCAGGGCACTAAGCGCACGGCGTTTATCAAATAGCGAATCGCGCAAACGGGTGCTAACATCTTGGAGATTCGACAAAGAGCCTAGCACTTCATTATAATCATATTGATTTTCAAAAACGCCTTTACGCAAAGAGCGAATGTCGCGCGTGAAATTTTCAATCATATCGGCGTCCTTTTCGATTCGCACTTCAAAGATTTTGGCAATCAAATCATAGCCGTCCTCAAAATTGCGCGGAGAGGCTAGGACGCTTCGCTCAATATCATCAAACACGCGCAACTCGCTGTAGCGAATCGTAAAAAGCATACTTTTGCAAAGCAAAAATGTAACGGTCTCATCGCGCGAATTGCCCTTTATGTCATCTTGCCCGAGTTTGATTAAAAAGCGCGTGTTTATGGTAATCGAATCCTTATCCTCCCAATACCGCGCAGATGATTCAATCTCCTCGCGCTCCTCTTTGGTAGGAATCGCAATGTCATAGATATTTGAAATCGCGCCGATTTCCTCAATCGTGGGATTTAGCAAATCTAACCAAAGGATATTTTTGGATTCAATGTCCTCTATCGTGTTGTAAGTGTATTTGGAGACAAGCGAATTATGTTTTGCAAAAATATTTATCATCACGCGCCTCCTAAAAAAATTATTTTCTATCCAAAACCTCAAACGCAGGGAGAATTTTGCCCTCCAAAAGCTCTAGCGAAGCCCCGCCACCTGTGGAAATAAAGCTCATATTATCAATCTCTCCTGCTTTATCCACCGCGTCCGCCGTATCGCCACCGCCAATTAAGCTAAATGCGTAAGTATCGGCGATATAATGCGCCAAATTAAAAGTCCCGCGCGAAAACTGCGAAATCTCATAAATCCCAATGGGTCCATTCCAAATAATCGTCTCACTATCGCGAATCACCTCACCAAATAGCTTGATACTCGCAGGTCCCGAATCTACCGCCATAAAATCCTCTGGAATGTCCTGTGCTGGGGTGATTTTGATATTTTTATGCGTTTTTATGTCATCGGTGCTTACAACATCGACAGGCAAATAAATTTTCACGCCTTTTTCTTTGGCGTGGCGGAGGATTCGCCTTGCGTCTTCTAGCAAATCATCTTCTGTTAAACTCTTTTGCGTGTCGTAACCTACGGCTTTTAGGAAAGTATTGCTCATCGCCCCGCCGATTATTATTCTATCCACAACTTCTAAGATATTATCTAAAAGTGTGAGTTTGGAGCTAACTTTTGAGCCACCCACGATTAAAAGCACGGGCTGCAAAGGATTTGTGAGTGCTTTGGCAAAGGAATCGATTTCTTTTTTTAGCAAAAGTCCTGCGACTTTTTCTTTGGCGAAATTTGCGATTCCATAAGTGGAGCTATGTTTGCGGTGGCTCGTGCCAAATGCGTCATTTACGAAAATATCACAGATTGATGCAAGTTGTTTGCTTAAAAAATCCTCGTTTTTTTCCTCGCCCTCGTAATAGCGGATATTTTCTAGCAAAATCACGGATTTCATTTCAAGCGTGGCGATTATGCTTGGCACGCTGTCGATTCGCTCGGTAAATACGACTGATTTATCTAGCAGACGCTCTAGCCTTTTTATAATATGCTTTAGCGAATATTTGGAATCTTTGCCCTTAGGACGCCCAAGATGGCTAACTAAAATGATATGCTTTGCGCCGTTGTCAATGCAATAATTGATTGTAGGAATCGCCTCGCGAATCCGCTTATCATCGGAAATATTAAAATCACTATCCATCGGCACATTGAAATCCACGCGAATAAGAATGCGCTTATCCTTCACATCAATGTCGCGCACGGATTTCACGCTCTGCATAAAGTCGATATTATTTGGCATTCGCTCCCCCTAAAATTTGAAGTGGAAAATTATACTAAATTATCTATTTTCTACACATAAAATATCTGTTTTTTTGACTAAGATTCGGCAAATTACATAAATCACTAGACATATCACAAAAAATGCGGACAAAATGCAACTTGGCAGTGGCATTTGCCCTTGCCTAAGCGCGATTTGCGTGATTGCGGTAATGATTAGATTCGTAGCTAAAAGCGAACTAGCCAAGCCAAAAAGCGAGTGATATTCTCTGCGCAAAGTAGTTTTTAGCGAAAAAGAAAGCGCACTTTTTTGGTAATGCTTAAATTTTGGAAAAAAGCAAGGCGTTGAATCGCACCATTTTGCGTAAGATTTGCCAAATTTTTGGCTTAAAAACGCCTCCTCAGCGCAGATGATTCGCTCATAATATAGCCAAAATCCAAGCGCAAATAATCCCATAAAAATCCAATTTCCTACTAAAATGACAGGCGATAACATCATCAAAAAATTCCCCAAATACAGCGGATTTCGGCATAGCGAGTAAATCCCGCTTGTGTTTAGCAAAGCGGCTTGTTGCCCGAATGTATTGCGCCCTGAAGTGTCCTTTGGGGCGAATCCAGCCACAAAGATTCGCACAATCTGCCCTGTGATTCCCACCACTAGCGCGATAATGATAAGCGCATTGTTGTATTTATCATCGCTAAAAAGCGGAGAGCCAAAGCTAAAAGCCACAAGCACCATAAAAGGCACAATGATTAGTGGCAAATAACTGCGCCACCGAAACAAAAAATCGCCATCTTTTTTAAACTGCTCAATTAGTCGCATAATTTCCTCTTTATAATTTTATTTGTAACAAGACTTAGCTAATCCTTATCAGCGTCTAAAACCGCTTTAAGTGCTATTAGTGGGATACAAAACAGCATTGCAACCATACAAATGGCAATTATAAGTCTAAAAGTTTCCATTACATTTTCCTTAATTTTTTTATTCGTTTGTTTATTTTGCCTACAATAAATACTATCAAAATCAAACAAAAGATAGAAGTTATAAGCGATGCTACTAAGAGCCAAACTTTTGCTGTCTCAAAATTTGTAACAGCCCAACCGACCATAGCCAACACGCTACCAACCAAAACGCCAAGCCAAAACTTAAGCATACCTATTTGCTCTTTAATGTCATCTTTCTTACTCATTTCTAGCCTTGCTGATTTTATTCAAAGCGCGTAATTTTAGCACACTTAACATTTAAATTTCTCTACAAACTCACCTTAAACATAAAATCAAAGCGCGTGTTATGCGGAATGGCATTTTTTCCGCCGTGCGTGTTAAGAAAGTGGATTATCACGCTTGTAAAGTCGCTAAATCGCCAATCCATATAAAAATTCACTTCGCCCTGCCCATTTTTGGCGTTGCCAGTGCGATAAATGTCGCCTTTAAAAAAATTATATCCATAAAGCACGAAAATATCCAAAAAATCCACCTTAAAGCCAATCTTACCATATACCAAATGCAGTGCTTTGGCATTTTCTAGCGCATTGCCACTAAAATAAAAAAATGGATTAAATGTATTGCCCGTTAGATTTAAAGAGCCGATTCCTGCCCTACTCTGCGTCCCACGATAGCCCATCGTAGCGTAAAATAGCCCATATTGCGAATCGTATTTTCCGCCAATGTCTGCGTGTGTGAGATAACTCCAGCGTCCGTCATTTTCCGCGCGAACTCTCCCGTATCTATGCTCGAATCCTCCCACGAATCCGCCATTTAGCAAAAAATACATTGTGTTAATATCGATTTTCCCCGCCACAAAGCTATAAATCTGTGGCGAAGTCAGCCCATAGGCTTTTAATTTCAGCCAATCAAATAGCTCAAAAGTCAGCCCCAAATAATACGCCCCGCCGTATTTGGAGTTGCCTTTTGTGATAATGTCGCCATTGATATTATCATAACGCTTAAATTTTTCAAATCCGCTTAGCTCTCTATCCACCACGCGCCCGACTTGGTGCATATAAATAATGTCAATCAAAAGCCACCCCAAGCTCTTATTGCTAAGCCACACGCCATCAAGCTGCCTATCAATCATATCGGTTTTATCCTCGATTCGCCCAGCCTTTATGCTCGTGTCGCCGTCAAAATATTCCAAATAGCTCCGCGCCACCATTGCGATATTTCTATCCCAAAAATCTCTCGCCGCGCTACCTGTGCCACGATTATCAAATTGCGTTTTTCTGCTTTGCTCCCACAACGCTAACGCCCCGCGAAAGCCAAGATTCAGCCGAAAATATCCATAAAATGCGCTTTTATAATAAAGTCCAAAGGAAGTCGCCAAATACGCGCTGTTTTGAAAAATCCCGTCTTTATTATCCGCGCCCATTGTGGGCGAAGCGCGATTTAGGCTAAAAAGCAAATTTATATCGCCACTCTTTTCACCGCCACGAAGTGCCTCGATGAATTCGCTTGTGCTTTGTTTATTTGCGCTTGAATCTGCGCTATTTGTTGAATCCACTCCATTTTGCGCCGAATCCTCCGCGCATAACGGCGCAAAAACCACAAAGATTGCCACAACCAACGCTTTAAATATCATTTTAAACATTTTTATGTCCTTTTTTATTTTTGTAACTCATAAGCAATTTTAAAACCAAATATTATCCAAAAGGCGCACTTCGCTAAGTTTGCCATTATCACTTTGCTGATTCCCCACCGCCACACGCACGGCAACAAGCATTAGCGTGGCATTTTCACGCACTTTTTTTTGCGCCTTTAGATTAAAATCTACGATTTTACAATAATCAATTTTTAACGGCTCTAAGTGCCTTAGCGCAATGTTTTCTAAGATTTTGGAATCCACCTCGCCTTTGTCATAAGCCTCTTTTGTGGCATTTATTGCGCTTGGAATCTTTAGTGCGTTTTTGTATGAATCCTCTTTTAAATACGCATTGCGTGAGCTTAATGCTAAGCCTTGCGAATCCCGCACAATAGGGCAAGGAACGATATTTATAGGCAAAAATAAATCGCTAACCATTTTTTTGATGATGAGTAATTGTTGCGCATCCTTTTGCCCAAAATAGGCATTATTTGGGCGAATGAGATTAAAAAACTTTAGCACCACGCGCAAAACGCCGTTAAAATGCCCACTGCGCAGTCCGCCCTCAAAAGTAGTAGCCAGATTTTTAGGCGGGATTATGTCAATTTCGTTGCCACTCTCATACATTTCTGCGATACTTGGCAAAAATACCGCATCTACGCCACTTTTCTTACATAGCTCAATGTCGCTATGCTCATTACGCGGATATTTGTCAAAGTCCTCATTCACGCCAAACTGCGCGGGATTCACAAAGATAGAGATTAGCGTTTTTTCATTATCACGCTTACTTGCTTGTATCAACGATAGATGCCCATCGTGCAATGCGCCCATAGTGGGGGCGAATCCTAATCTTTGGTGCTTGACTACTTCCCTGCGCCACAATCGCAAGTCGTTTTTTGTCCGTAAGATTTCCATCATTGTTCCTTTAGTTTTTGAAGTATGCGTTTAGTAAGCAAAATAGGCTCTTTGTGCGTGTAAATAGGACGCCCAATGACTAAAAAATCGCTTTTTTGGGATAGCGCAAAGCTAAGCGAGGCGGAGCGTTTTTGGTCATCTTTTTGATTTGGTAAATCTAGCGTAAAATCTGCGCCAAAGTCCTCACACACGGGGCGAATCGCGGGAGTTAAAGTTAGCAAATTAAACTTTTCTTTGATTTCTTTACTCTCAAACGGCGAACACACAATGCCATCAATGCCACAATCACTCGCTATTTGGGATAGATTCGCCACTGAATCGTTAATATTGCTATGATAAATCTCGCTATAAATTGCTTCATCAAAGCTAGTTAGCGCGGTTACGGCAAAAATCAAAGGCGCATTTGGCGTATTTTTTGCAAAATCTGCCATTTTGTGCATTGCAATTCTCCCGCTACTTGCGTGAATCGTAACCATATCCACGCCCAAATCTGCGATTTCACGCAGTGAATCAAGCATCGTGTTTGGAATGTCATAGAGTTTCAAATCCAAAAAAATCCTAAATTTTAGGCTCTGCAAACTCTTAACAAACTCCGCGCCATCGCGGATAAAAGAGCGAAGCCCGATTTTTAAGTAGAGATTTTCTAAATCATCGCGCGATAATTCACTTGCCAAATTTTTGCAAAGTGCTAAATTTTGCGCTTTTGTGGGCATATCAAGGGCTATTATTAGCTTAGTCATTTTTTGCCTTTGGGTTTTAAATTTTTTGGATTTGTAGTTTTTGTGCGATTCGTGGGCTTTTTATTGCATTGCGTGGGTTTGCTTTTATTTCCGTCATTCTGAGCCGTAGGCGAAGAATCCAAAAACGATTTACTTGCGATTCGTGGATTCTTCGGTCGCTTCGCTACCTCAGAATGATGAAATGGGGTAGATTTTGCGTTTTTCGTGCGATTCGTGGAATGGGCGTTTTTTATTTTAGATTCGCCTTGCTTTTTTGCACCACGAATCGGGCGAGATTTTGTTGCGCTACGCGCGGATTTATTTTGTTTGGATTGCTTCGTTGTGGCTTTGCCACTGCCTCGCAATGACGGCTTTTTTTTGTTTTTAGATTCGTGCAACGAATCTACAACGGAAGGATTTTCGGTTTGGCTTTCGTAGCTTTCGGCAAATTTTGGGCGTGAGACTAGACTAATGGTCTGCGAACGCCCAAAATTTGCCGAATCTGCGGAATGCAATTCTAAAGACAAAATGCCTAGCTTTTGTTTATTTATCGCGTCCAGCACCCCATTTACGAATTTCCCCGTATTCTCCGCGCCTAATATCTTTGCAATCTCAATCGCCTCATTGATTGCCACAGGCGCGTCAATCTCACCTTTTAAAATCTCATAAACGCCAAGTCGCAAAATGCACTTATCAATCACGCCAAGACGGCTTAGCTCCCAGCTTTTAAGATTCGCCTCAATTATGCTATCGATATTTTGCAAATGCGCCACCACGCCCTTAAACAAGCCCTTTGCAAAGTCCGCTTGAGCGTTGCGAATCTTTTTTGCACCCAAAAGATCATCGGCAAAGTCAAAAATGCGCTCATTGCCCATCGCATAAGCGTAGAGCAACTCGACAACCAACTCCCGCGCTTGTGTCCTAGTCGCCATTTACACTAACTTATTATAAAGATTCATTAGCTCAATTAGCGCGTTCATCGCCTCAAAGCCCTTATTGCCGACTTTTGTCCCCGCGCGTTCGATTGCTTGTTCGATACTATCAGTCGTCAAAAGCCCGAAACTCACACACGCATCGTATTTCATCGTGGCATTTGCAATGCCCTTTGTCGCCTCTGCGCTCACATAATCAAAATGTGGCGTAGCCCCGCGAATCACCGCTCCCACGCAACAAATCCCATCATATTCATCTTGCTTTAAAATGCGATTTAGCACGAAAGGCAACTCATACGCCCCGGGTGCTAAAATCAAATTTAGATTATCCTCGTTTCCGCCGTGTCGCTTAAAGCTATCCATCGCGCCTTCAACTAGCCTATCTACGATTAGATGATTAAAGCGCGATGCGATGATTGCGACTTTTTCGCTACCATTTAGTTGTAAATTTCCTTCAAATGTTGTCATTTTTTATCCTTTCTTTTTTTTAATTTATGATTCGACTTGCTTGGGCGATTCGCAGTAAAATCTCTACCAAATCGCCTATTTTTTTTGAATCAAGCATATTTGCGCCATCGCTAAGCGCATTTTGCGCGTCATTATGCACTTCAGCGAAAAATCCATCAACTCCCACCGCAGCTGCAGCCCTAGCCAAAATAGGCGCAAACTCTCTCTCTCCGCTACTTTTTCCACCGCCACCACCGGGCATTTGAATGCTATGCGTCATATCAAAAATCACAGGCGCAAACTCACGCATAATGGCTAATCCTCGCATATCCACCACCAAATTTCCATAGCCAAAGCTACTTCCGCGCTCAGTAAGCCAAACGCCTAGCTTTTTGGCGCGTCCATAATCTGCGCGCTCTATCGATGAATCCCGCATTTTTAACGCCTTAAGCGCGGTGTATTGCATATCGCGCGGATTCATAAACTGCCCTTTTTTGATATTTACGATTTTATCGCTTTTTGCCGCCTCTACAATCAAATCCGTTTGGCGACAAAGTAGTGCAGGGATTTGCAAAATATCCGCCACTTCCGCCGCCTGTGCGACTTGAGAAGGCTCGTGAATGTCGGTGATGATTTTATAGCCAAAGTCCTTTTTAATCGTGGCTAATGCGTTTAGCCCTTTTTCAATGCCAATGCCACGAAAATTCTCCAAACTCGTGCGATTCGCCTTATCAAAACTCGCTTTAAAATAAAAGTCGATTTGCGGATTTTGCGCCACACTTGCCAAATCATCGGCAATAATTTTAAGCGAATCCAAACTCTCAACCACGCAAGGTCCAGCCATTAAAATCATTTTTTGCATATTTGCTCCCTAATGTGATTTTTGCGCGTTGTGCGCGGGATTTGGAATGGGGCGAAATTCTCTTTTTATCATATTATAATTCAAAATTTCGCCCGTTTCAATGATATAATACCACCCATAAATGTTTAACTCGCCTGAATCGAATTTTTCCTCCACAAAGGGATAAGTCATAAGGTTTTCTAACTGATATTCGACATTGATTTGCTCACAAAGCCAAATCTTTTTGGAGTAAGACTGGGGATTTAGCGCATTGACTTTTGCTTTCACTGGCTCAAGCAACTCAAGCCATTTTTGCACATAGGGCGTGGAATTTAGCGTGTCCTTTGTCTCAAATGCCGCACTACACGCACCACAATTACTATGTCCGCAAATGATGATATTTTTGATATTTAAAATACTTAGGGCATACTCAATCGCGCTCGTAGTCGCAAGATAGCCACTTCGCATAGCATTGGCGTTATCTGTGTAGGGCGGGACGATATTGCCGACATTGCGCACCACAAACAAATCGCCGGGGAGCGTGTTTGTGATGAGATTTGGCACGACACGCGAATCCACGCAAGAAATAAATAGCGTGTGTGGATTTTGCTTTTTGCCCAAATTTTCGTAAAGCTCCTTGTGGTTTAGGAAATCCTCCTCTTTAAACTTCACTGCGCCTTCAAATAATTCTCTCATAATTTACGCCTTTTAATTTGTGTTTGCTTGTGGGGATAAAATTGTGCTTGGATTCGGCGAATCTGCCGAATCTACGCTTGGATTCGCGCCATTTGGGGTTTGAATCGCATTTGGATTCGCCGAATCTATATTTGGATTCACCACATTCGCATTTGGATTCGCACCAGAATCTGCCGAATCCACACTTAGATTCGCACTTAAATCCGCACTTGATTCGCTCGATTCGCCCTGCATATCGCTAATAATACCCTTTGCCTTTTGCTCTTTGTCGCCCACATCGCCCACAAAGCTAAAGTTCAAATCCACGCGCCGATTTTTCGCCCTACCCTCAGCCGTAGCATTATCCGCCACAGGGTTAAAGTCTGCGTCTCCGCCGATTTGCATAATATTTGGCGGAATCTTTAGCGACAAAAGCATATTTGCCACGCTTAGGGCGCGTTTGTTTGACAAATCCCAATTATCCGTTGCACTTCCAGCGCGAAACGGAACGCTATCGGTGTTTCCAATGATTCGCAAGTTTAAAATATCCTTAAATTTATCCACTTCTAACGCCAATCGCTCCAAAAAAATCTTACCATTTGCGTTAGAAATCTCCACGCTACCGCTCTCAAAGAGCAAATCATCGGGGATTCGCACAATGAATCCATCTTGGGATTCCTCTAGCTCAATGCCCGGTCCATCGCTAATCTCGGTCATCTCGCTGTATTCATTCATCAAACTCGCAAGGACATTTAGGACATCTTCTTTGGTGCTATCGACTTGAATGGGCGATGCTTGGAGCGGATTTGGCGGGGTAATTTCTGTCTCTAAGCCATATTCCAAAACGCTCAAAGCCCCCTGCAGAGAGCCGATTGCTTGGTCGATTTTCTCCTCATCGAAAGTCGCCATTGATAAAAGCAAAATAAAAAATGTGAGCAACAAACTCATCAAGTCGCCGAAAGTCCCCATCCATAGGGGTAATCCGCCACCTTTTTCCTCTTGCTTGATTTTCCTTTTTGCCAATGCGAAACCTTATTTATAAAAAATTTTGGCTAAAATTATAACTTAATTTTTGTGATTTTAAGGTGTATAAATGGGCGAAATGATAAATTTTATCGTGGCAAGTATCGTGGAAATCGTAGGTGCGCTTGGATATTTTGGCATTTTTGCGATGATGTTTTTGGAATCTAGCTTTTTTCCATTCCCCTCTGAAGTGGTGATGATTCCAGCTGGTTACTTGGCATACAAAGGCGAGATGAATGCTATAATCGCCGTGCTTATGGGCATTTTAGGCTCTGTAGCTGGTGCGCTCTTTAATTACTTTCTTGCGCTAAAATTTGGGCGAATCTTTGTGCTTAAATTTGGCAAATATTTCTTTTTTAGCGAAAAAACGATGAATCAAATGGAGGATTTTTTCAAAGCACACGGCGAAATCAGCACCTTTATCGGGCGACTAATCCCTGCGGTGCGACAATATATCTCGCTACCTGCTGGATTAGCAAAAATGAATTTGGCGAAATTCAGCTTTTACACGGCTTTGGGCGCGGGGATTTGGGTAATCATTTTAACGATTTTGGGATATTACATAGGCGCTATTTTTGGCAGTGGAATGGAGATTGGCGAGATTATCCACACATTTACGAGCAAAGATTTAAGCGCAGAGGAGCTAAAAATCAAGTCCTTAGTCAAACAAGCCGCCCTTTTTGTGCTAATA
>JBNMJF010000014.1:0-14346 GCA_050873665.1 Helicobacteraceae bacterium | reverse complement strand
TTCCTGCTGTGCGTCAATATATCTCTCTTCCTGCGGGATTAGCAAAGATGAATTTGGCAAAATTTAGCCTTTATACTGTTTTAGGTGCGGGGATTTGGGTAATTATTTTAACGATTTTGGGCTACTACATAGGCGGGATTTTTAGCGGAGGAATGGAGATTAGCGAGATTATCCACACATTTACGAGCAAGGATTTAAGCGCGGAGGAGCTACAAATCAAATCTTATGTCAAAAAAGCTGTGATTTTCACGCTAATAAGCGCGGTGGCAATTTTGGGCGTGTATATTTATTTCAAACGCAAGATTGCGCGGAATTTTAGTAAAAGAGAAGATAAGTAATGAAAAATGTCGTAGTTTGCGTGGGATTCATCTTTTATTTTTGGCGCAATTATGCTAAAATCGCGCCTTGAAATTTGTAGGCAAAATTAAAAAAATCACAAAGGAGCGAACAATGAAAATTTTAATACTAAATCTAGGAATCGGTGGCGGAGGCGCAGAGCGTGTTTTGGTGGATTTGATTACGCATTGGACGAATCGCGCAACGCAAATAGGGGGGGGCAGAACGATAATTTAATAAACCCCAAAAGGGATATTGATTTATTTTTGATTGAGAAAAAGAAAAAAGATGCGTATTTGCCCTTTGTAGAGCAACATTTGCGCAAAGTATTTACTTTTCCGCATATTTTTGGCAAAGTGCGATTTTTGAATAAATTTTGGAAAAAGCGTGTGCTAAATAATCCAAATCTTATAAATTACTTCATAAAAGAGCGTTACGATGTGAATTTGGGCTTTTTAGAGGGCATTAGCACGATTTATATTTCACAGAAAAATGGTGGCAAAAAAGTCGGCTACATTCACATTAGCCTTTATGAAATGCGTAATGGCAAGGTGGATAATAAGGAGCTAGAGGCTTATCAAAGGCTAGATTCGATAATCTGCGTTTCAAATTATGTAAAAGATTCGCTTTTAAGGCTTTATCCTGCGCTTGAATCTAAAGACATAAGAGTGATTCATAACCCAATAGATTCGGCAAATATTTTGCAAAAATCCACTCTAAAATGCGAACTTCAAAAGCAAAAATTTACCTTTTTGCAAATCGGCAGACTAACCTATCAAAAGGGCTTAATTACTTTATTAGAGGCAAATAAAATTTTGCAAGATAAAGGCTTAGATTACGATATTTGGCTACTTGGCGAGGGCGATAGATATAAAAAAGAGTTAGATTCGATGATAGAGGCGCAGGGTGTGGCAAATGTGCGCTTTTTAGGCTTTAGTGCGAATCCTTATAATATTATAAAGATTTGTGATTGTGTGGTTTTGGCGAGTTATTTTGAGGGCTGTCCGCTTGTTTTGCTTGAATCTTGTGTGCTTAAAAAGGCAATAATTTCAAGTGATATTCCCACAAGCAAGGAAGTTTTGAGCGATAATGGCAATTTATGTGCCGAATTTTTTGAGAATAAAAATGCAAACGCATTGGCGCAATCAATGGAAAAAGTCATAAATGACACGGCGTATAAAGCGAAGTTAGAAAATTTAAGCGATAATTTGGCTAAAAAGCGTGATATTTCGCTCACTATAAAGGAAATCGAAAGCGTATTGGGAGTGTGATTTGGTGCGTAGATTTGTCATTGCGAGATTTTACGAAATCAAATCGTGGCAATCTAAAATAAAAATAATAACCGCACGAAGTGCGAATCCACCGCCCCACCTCGTCATACTGAGCGTAGCGAAGTATCCATTTTAGTGAATCTTGAATCAAATGCGATTCGCTCACTTTAAGCGAATCTATCCACAATCAAAAGTTTTTGCCACTTTTTGCTTTCGCAAAAAGTAGAGTCCTTCCTAAATCTCACAGACTCTAATCTATTAAATAAGGTTATTTTGATTCGCTTTTGGGTCATTGATTCGTTTATGATTTAGATTTGTGTGATTTTGATACTTCGCTACACTGCGTTTCGCTCAGTATGACGATAGGTTTTGTTTTTTTTTTTTATTTTGGATTGTTTCGGCGATTCGCTAAAATCACCTCGCAATGACGAATCCTTTTTTAGATTCAAGCGATTCGCCCTAGATTCGCCAAAAAAACCCAAATATTCGCCAATATCAAACCTTTTTTTGCTTTTTGCTAATGTAAATATTGATTGATTCGACAGCCAATGAAAACGCCATAGCAAAGTAAATGTAAGCCTTTGATATGTGAAAATCTAGCCCATCAGCGATAAGCGTAACGCCCACAAGGATTAGAAACGCGAGTGCTAGGACTTTTATGCTGGGATTTTCATCTACGAATCGCGCGATATATTTCGAGGCAAACATCATTATAAGCACCGCGATGATGACAGCTAAAATCATCACAGGCAAATCTTTTGCCATTCCCACCGCCGTGATGACGGAATCAAGCGAAAATATAATATCCAAAAGCGCGATTTGGATTAGTGTGCCACCAAAACTCGCCTTTTTGGTTGAATCAAAATCATTCTGCGATTCGCCCTGCGTTTGGGCGTGAATCTCAAATGTGCTTTTCCAAATGAGAAATAATCCACCGCCGATTAGGATTAAATCTTTGCCTGAAATCTCCACGCCAAAGACGCTAAATAACGGCTCTACAAGTTTCATAATCCAAAAGATTGAAGCAAGTAGGGCGATTCGCGTAAGCATCGCTAGGGCAAGTCCTAAGATTCGCGCTCTGTCGCGTTGCGCCTTAGGCAAACGCGTAACCAAAATGGCGATAAAGATGATATTATCAATGCCTAGCACAATCTCTAAAAGTGTGAGCGTAATAAGTGCGACCCACGCTTCAGGCGAAAACAGCCACGAAAAGTCTAATAAATCCATTGCGAATCCTTGTATTTTACAAAAAGAATTTGCGCGGATTATATAATAATTTTGCAACGATTTTTGTAAAGTTTGCGTTAAGTTCGCATTTGTTGCGAATCTAAACTTTTATAGGCGAATCAAATAAAATTTTTATATAATTGCGAGTTGAAATTTAAAGCAAGGATTTTTGGCGATGAAGCATATTTTATTCACGGGCGCGGCGGGATATATCGGCTCTCACACGGCGTTAGCGTTTTTGGAGCAAACGGATTGCAAGATTACCATTATTGACAATCTGCAAAGCGGATTTATGGAAAATGTGGCGTTTTTGCAGAGGGATTTTAGGGCGCGAATCGATTTTATCCAAATGGATTTGGGCGATTTTGGCGCGGTGGCAAAGCTATTTCAAAGCAATAAGTTTGATGCGGTGGTGCATTTCGCAGCCTCTCTCATCGTGCCTGAATCGGTGGCAAAACCGCTTTTATATTACAGCAACAACACCAAAAATACGCTAAATCTCATCGCAAACTGCGTTGAATCTGGCGTAAATCGCTTTATTTTTAGCTCTACGGCTGCGGTTTATGGAGAGCCAAAAATCGTGCCTGTGAGCGAGGATTCGCCACTTTCTCCAATAAATCCTTACGGCGCATCAAAAATGATGAGTGAGATGATTTTGCGCGACACCGCTTTGGCAAATGATGATTTTAGATTCGTGGCGTTGCGTTATTTCAATGTGGCGGGGGCTTATGGCAAAAATGACTACGCCAAAAGGGCTGGGTTAGGACAGCGAAGCGCAAACGCCACGCATTTAATCAAAGTCGCTTGTGAATGCGCGGTGGGGAAACGCCCTAGTATGAGCATATTTGGCGAGGATTACGAGACAAAAGACGGCAGCTGCATTAGGGATTATATCCACATTGATGACTTGGCAAACGCCCACCTAAGCGCGTTTGAGTTTTTGGAGAGTGGCAATAAAAGTGCGGTTTTTAATGTCGGCTATGGCAAAGGTTTTAGCGTAAAAGAGGTGGTGGCAAAGGTGAAAGAGATTAGCGGTGTGGATTTTAAGGTGGTGAAATCTCCGCGCCGTGAGGGCGACCCTGCGGTTCTTATCTCAAATAACGCAAAGATTTTGGCGCAAACTTCGTGGCGTCCGAAATTTGATGATATTGATTATATTATCAAAAGTGCATTCGAGTGGGAAAAAATTGTGTGAATCGCACACAAAAAAAGCATTTTAAAGTAGCAAAAATATGTTTGTGGCGTTATTTTTTTTAAGTTTTATAATCTCGTGTGCGATGATAAAAATCGCCAAACGCACGGGCAAAATCTTAGATAAGGATTCAAGCACAAAGCCCCAAAAAATGCACTTTGGCGATATTCCGCGCGGTGGCGGGATTGGAATCTTTGTGGCATTTTGCGCTGGAATATGCGCTCTTTACGCACTTGGCAAAATCGAGGCGAAGTTTTTGGCACTTATAATCCCTACGAGTTTTATCTTTGTAAGTGGGATTTTGGAGGATTTTAACTATGCTTTAAGCCCAAAGATTCGCCTTATTTTGCAAACAAGTGGCGTTTTAAGTGTGATTATAATCTTTCCAAATTGTGTGCTACTTGATATTGGATTCGCCCTACCTTACGGCTTTGCGCTTATTTTCACGCTATTTTGTATGGTGGGCGTAACAAATGCGATGAATATCATCGATGGATTTAACGGCTTGGCTGGGGGATTTGCGCTTTTGGTGTTAATTAGCATTGCATTTGTTAGCGCGATTGTGGGGAATGTGGCTGTTTTTTATATCGCGCTTGTGCTTATTAGCGTGGTTTTGGGATTTTTGGTGCTAAATTTTCCAAATGCCAAAATCTTTTTAGGAGACGGCGGAGCGTATTTGGTGGGATTTTTACTTGCATTTTTGCTAGTAATTTTAACGCAGGATTCGTTGCAATATGCGAAGGATTCGGCTATGCAAATGGCAAATCTAAACGCACAAGATTCGCTAAGTCGCTTTGTCAGCGCGTATTATGGGCTTTGTGTGATGATTTATCCCGTGTTTGAGGTGCTTTTTTCGATTTGGCGGCGCAAAAAGGGCAAGATTCAAGCAATGCAGCCTGATTCGCTCCATTTGCATACGCTAATTTTTAAGCACCTCACGCATTCAAATCCCAAAACTACGGCTTTTTTGCTTATATTTAGTGCGCCTTTTATTTTCGCGCCTATTTTTTGCTATGATAAAAGTGGCATTTTAATCGCATTTATCGCGCTTTTTATCGCGCTGTATTTGTTTGCCTACAAAAAAATTGCGCGACTTCATTAAGATTTTTATAAGATTTTAATCATTTATTGCGTAAAATCGCGGATTAAATTTTGGTAGGACAAAAATAAATGGACAAATCGCTCAAACTAAAGGATTTCAAAGCAAAATTAAACGATTCAATCATCATTGATGTCCGCGCACGAGGATATTTCCTAATTGACCACATAAAAGACGCCATAAATGTCGAATCACCCAAGCGAATCGAGCTAATCGCCAAAGAAAACGCTGATAAAAGCGTCATTTTATATTGTCATCACGGCGTTAAGGCAAAGGGCATTGTCGATGCGCTAAGCGACATAAACAACTTGTATTATTTAGACGCAAATTTTAGCGATGTGGTAAAATCTGGCGTGGATATGGTATTTTACAGCAAAAAATAGCAAGGATAATAGCGTGAAAAAGATATTTTTAGCCATATTGTGTGTGAGTGCGATTATGAGCGTGAATCTATGCGCGGAGGATTTAAACAAAGATTTGGGTGTGGATTCGAGTAAGGATTTGGCGGTGGATTTGGGTGGGGATTCGAGTAAAGATTCGAGTGCGAATCAAAGCGATTCAAGCGCGAATCAAGGAGATTCAAAGGATTCAAGCGCGAATCCAAGCGATTCAAAAGATGAGAGCGATTCCACTGCGCTAGATTCGCTTACGATTATCAAAGAGATTGATAAGCACCACAGCACCCTAAGTATCCGCGAATCTTATGATAAGGTTTTGCTAAACAACGACAGCCTAAAGGCGTCCAAAAGCGCAGTGCAAAAGGCACAAAAGCTAAAATCTGGTGCGTATATGCTTTTCGCACCTGAGATTGACATAGTGGGAAATTACACATTTATGGAAAAAACGCACATTGATATTCCACCGATAAAATTGCCCCAAGCAATGGGTGGATTCGCGCTAAATATTCCGTCAATAGATTTACACAAAAACCATTTCGCCTTTGGAATTATAAACGCCGTTTATCCCATATACACGGGCGGTAAGCGACTATCCGCGCTAAAACTCTCAAAGCTAAATGTCCAAGACAGCGAACTTTTAATGCAACTAAACAAAATCAATCTCTTTGAAAAGCTAGTCAAATCCTACTTTGGCGTGAAATTAAGCTATGATGTGCATAAAACGCTTAAAGATAGCGAGTTAGGTGCATTGGCGCATTTAAATAACGCCAAAAAATTGCAAGAAAATGGGCAAATCGCAAAGATTGAATTTTTGGGCGCGAAAGTCGAGTATGACAAGGCGAAAAATAAAACCCACGAGGCAAGGGACGCGCTTGACATTGCGCTTTTGGCGTTTAAGACGATTTTGCAAGATGAAAATTTAACTAATAGCGTGGAGCTAAGCGAGAGCGGGGAGATTATGAATCTAACGCTTACTTCCGAGCTAGTAACCGCGCTAGATGCGAATCTAAAGCCACTTCAATATTACAAAGATGCCGCCATTTCCGCATATCCTGCGCTAAAGAGTTTAGAGGTTAAAAAACTCCAAACAAAAGAGCTTACCGAAATCGAATTTGGCAATTTTTTGCCAACCGTGGGGCTTTATGGCGGATATGTGCTAAAGGCAAATAATACAATGCTAAATCGCGCGATTCCAAGCTGGTTTTTGGGAATCACGGCGAAAATGTCGTTAATTAGCACAAGTGGGCGCGTGTTTAAATATCAAGCTAGTAAAATCGCGCAAAATGAAGTGGATTATCTCCACCGCCAAGCAAAAAGCGACATTTTGCTTTTGATTGAGACGACTTACAAAGAAGTGCTATCCGCCAAAGAGAGCTATAAAAATCACAGCTCCACTATCGAACTAGCCACAGAAAATCTAAATCTCCAAGAAAAGGCGTTTATCAATGGTATGGCAAGCACGGTGCAGGTTAGCGATGCGAGAAATCAGCTATCACTAGCAAAAATCGATGCGCAAAATAGCCAATATCGCTATGCCATCGCACTCGCCAAACTCTATGCTATCACCAATGATATGGAGAGTTTTTGGACATTTTATGAAAAGCAAAATCAATAAAAGGAGGTAGCAATGAATCTATTAAAGACATTGAAAATCACGGCGGTTTTTGCCATTTTGGTGGCGATTTTGGTATGGCTTAGCTATAGTTTTTACACCGCGCACAAGCCCAAAGAAGTATTTATTCAAGGGCAAATCGAGGCTACGCAATATAGCATAAGCTCTAAAATTGCAGGGCGCGTGAATGAACTCTTTGTGAAAAAAGGCGACTTTATCAAAGAAAACGATTTGGCTTATACGATTCATAGCCCTGAATTAGAGGCGAAAATCGCACAGGCAAAGGCGAATTACGAGGGCGCAAAAGCATTGCGAATCGAAGCGGACAAAGGCACAAGAGCGCAGACGATTCAAAGCGCAAAAGAAGTCTATTTGGCAGCAAAGTCAATGGCGGATTTAGCGGAAAAGACTTACACAAGGGTGCAAAATCTCTATGATAGTGGCGTGGTTAGTTTGCAAAAGCGCGATGAAGCAGAGACGAATTTTAAAAGTGCGAAATTTAACGCAAATACCGCTTATCAACAATATAAATTAGCCCTAGAAGGCGCGACAAAGGAAACAAAAGAGGCTGTCAAGCAAAAAGAACTAGCCGCCAAAGGAATGCTAAGCGAAGTGCAATCTTACGCCAAAGATACTCAAGCATTTTCGCCTGTGAGTGGGGAGGTTAGCAATGTTTTGATTCATAAAAATGAGCTGTCCCCTAGCGGATTCCCTGTGGTTTTGGTGCTTGATATGAAAAATGCGTATTTGCGCTTTAGCGTTACGGAGGATAGATTGGAGGAGTTTCAAGTGGGAAGCGAATTTAGCGCATTTATCCCGTCTTTGCAAAAAGATGGGCGATTCAAAGTGCGATATATTTCGCCTATGGGGGAATTTGCCACTTGGAAAGCTACGAATCGCAAAAATAGCTATGATATGAAATCCTTTGAAGTGGAGGCAAATATCATCGATGAGATTGAGAATTTACGCGCTGGAATGAGCGTCTTAATCAAATAGCGCATTAAGGGGCGCGAATCACAATGTTTGAAGCATTCAAAACCGAGCTAAGGCATTTTTTAAAAGACAAATTTCTTTTATTTATGTGCTTTGTTATGCCACTTTTAACGGCTAGTTTTGTTTATATGACGCTAAGTGAAAGCATTGTTCGCGCGTTGCCTGTGGGGATTGTGGATTTTGATAATTCGCAAACGAGCCGTAATATCGCCTTTAATGTCGAATCAAGCGCGACTTTAACTATCCAAAGTCGCTATAATAGCGTCCTAGAGGCAAAAGACGCCATTAGCAAAAAGGACATTTACGCGCTTATCATTTTGCCAAAAGATTTGGAGAAAAACGCCAAAAAGGGCATTCCTACGAATCTACCCATTTATTACAACGCTGAGCTAGTCTTTATTGGCAAAAATATCCAAAGTGCGCTTACGCAGATTTTGGCAAATGAAAATGTCAAACTAAAATTTAGCAAAAATATCGCTTCAAGCGCCAATACAACCCTTGCGATGGGCAAAAGCGTGGATATTTTGCCACAAATCATCGCACTTTACAATCCAAACAGCGACTTTGCGGCATTTATCCTACCCGCGCTAATTCCGTGTCTATGGCAACTTTTTATCATTTTGTGTATGATTGGCTTTATGGCGTATGATGAGCGCGATGTGGGACATATCCTAAATAAGCAAAATAAGATTCGTGCATTTTACGCGCATTTGAGTATCAAAGTGCTACTAAATACGCTTATTTTCTTTGCGTGGTGGGGAATCTTTATGCTTAGCTTTTATAGGCTTGGATTTATTAGCGATATTAGCCCACATAGTCTTGCGACTATCGCGCTTTGCGCGTTTATAACGATTATCGCTTATAGTAGCATTGGCATTTTTTTATACGCACTCATTCGCTCACATACCCGTGCCATAAGCATTGCAGCCGTTTATGCCGCGCCTAGCCTCGCATTTGTGGGCATTACCTATCCTATCAATAATATGGAAGCCTTTGCGACTTTTTGGAGTAAGATTTTGCCCATCACAAAGTATTTGGAAGTCTATATGCAACAAGCGAATTACGGCTTAGAGCCACATTTTAGTATGCGATTCATCGCCTATAATCTTATCTTTTTACTCTTTGGAATCTTAGGGATTTTAATCTATAAACAAAAAGCGGTGCTAAATGCGTGAAATAAGTGTGATTGCCTTTTTGAATCGTGTGGCAGGGCTTTTTGCGGATATTTTTGACTTGATAGGGCGTGAGCTAAAAGTCATCATCACTAGCTTTTCGATTATGGTGGTGATTGTTGCGGGGAATATTTTTTATGCGTTTTTCTACCCAAGCCCTTATCTAAATGATGTGTTGCATAAGCAAAAAATCGCCGTTGTAGATGAGGATAGGACGCAGAAAAGTAGGGAATTTATTTTCAACGCAAATGCGCAAATTAGGACAGAAATCATCGCCAATACTTCTATGCAAAATGCGCAAAATATGCTTAAGCTAAATGAAATTTATGGCATTTTATACATTCCGCAGGATTTTGAAAAAAATGGCATAAAATCATCGTTGCCAAAGGTTTATTATATCGCAAATAACTCGTATTTTTTGATTTATAGTAGCATTTTGGAGGGGCTAAATAGCGCGGCAAGTGCCATTGACTTTAAAACCACGCAAATGCTCTTTAACGGCGAATCTTCGCCCATAAATGCGCCCAAAAATCCGATTCAACCTGAATTTATCGCGCTTTTTAATCCTAGCGTGGGGTATTTGAACTATATCTTAGCGGCGGTTTTGGTTTTCATACTTCATCAAACAATGGTAATTGCGTGTGGAATCCTTTGTGGCACGCAGATTTTGCAATATGAGCAATATTATTTTCACCAAACGCTTCCGCAAGATTCGCCCTCGACTTTGGCGCAAAAAATGCAAAATCTATCCCAAAAAATCACTCTATCCAAAAACGCTCAAAATCCCCTTGCCAATCGCATTTCAAGCCATATCTCAAAGCTATCAAATGCGCCCAAAAAAGCAAAAAATCCAAATGATGATTTGTATTTCTTACACGCTAAAAGTCCCATTTTGCTGATTTTTGCCCGTGTGAGCGCGTTTATTGTGATTTATTTTCCGCTATTTTTGTTTTATTTTGGCTTTATTTACAGCTATTACAATCTCACTACATTTGCATCTAGCATAAATCTTATACTTTTTGGCATTGTGTTTATCGTGGCAACGGCGAGTTTTGCAATATTTTTGGGATTTTTGTTCTCAAGGCGCGAGTATGTCCCGCAAATCACGCTTGTGATGAGTGTGCCTTTGCTCTTTGGGCTAGGCATAATTTGGCCCTCGCAATCCGTCCCTGCGGTGATAAAATTTATTATGGATTTTGTGCCAATTACGCCAAGCGTGAGCGGATTTTTGAAGCTAAATCAAATGGGCGCAGATTTTGGCGATATTTGGGGCGAATTTTTGCATTTATTTTTACTTGCCGTGGGATATGCGTTTGGAGCGTATTTGATTTTGCAAAGGCGATTCAAAAATGCGTGGCAATAGAGATTTGCAAGATAATGCAGATTCAGGTGATTTGTCATTGCGAGAGTCGCAAAGCGACCGAAGCAATCTATCGCCACAAGACAAATTTGCCCCACAGAGCGAATTTGCCACCGCCTTGCGCGATGCGTTTAAACAAGATATTGAAATCCTTTTCGGCTACATTTCTATGGGCTTTTGCTGTGGCGTTTTGCTCTCCACTAGCGGATTTAGCGCGATTTACGCGCTTATTATGAGCGTTTTTGTGTATTCTGGCGTTATGCAGTTTTTGGCGATTAGCTTTTTTAGCGTAGCCTCCGCCATTTCCACGCTTGGACTTTTAAATATTTTCCTAATCACGCTTATCTTAAACTCAAGGCAGAGTTTTTACACGCTCATAATGTTACAAAAATGCCGCGCTATGGATTGGAAGCGGTTTTTAAATATCTTTTGGCTTACCGATGAAACCTTTGCGATTTTGAAGACCAAAACGCCCAAATCAAATGCGAATCTTTTTGTCTTTTTTGTGTCGCTTTTAAATTATATTTATTGGGGTTTTGGTTGCGTTGTAGGCGCGGTGGTGGGCGGATTTATAACCATTGACACGCGCGGATTAGATTTTATAATGACGGCGATTTTTGTGGTGATTTTCATCGACCAATGCAAGGCGATTCAAACGCCCAAAGGCTATGCTCCCGCGCTGATTGGCATTGCCACCGCACTTTTTTGGCTTGTGGCTATTGGCGAAGAATATTTTTTGTTAGCGGCACTGCTTAGTAGCGTGGCGATTTTGGGCTTTTGCTATTATAAAAAGTGGGATTTTGCGGGGGATTCAAACGCAGATTCGGGCGCGAATCCCGAAGGCAATTTACAAGATTTATCACGCGAATCCACCGCAAAATAGGGCTTAAAATGGATTTAAAGATTCTAACAATCATCGCCGTAATCGCAGTGGCAAACTTCATCACGCGTTTCCTAGTGTATTTCATAATGCCACGCAAAATCCCGCCCTTTATCGAATATATCTCACGCGCCCTGCCTTGTGTCATCATCGCAATGCTCGTGGTGTATTGCCTAAAAGGCACGAATCTATCCGCCCCCAATTACGCGCTAAAAGAAACACTCAGCATCGCCGTAATCGTAGCGTTGCACCTAAGCGTCAAAATCCCCATAATAAGCATTTTGGGCGGTGTGGCAACCTATATGATTTTAACGCAAGAGTTTGGATTATGAGTGCAGATTCGCTAAATGTGGCGATTTTTGGCGGTAGCTTTAATCCGCCACATAGCGGACATAGGGCGATTATCGAGTGTGCGTTAAAATGTGAATTTATTGATTTTTTAATCGTGTTGCCAAATTTTAAAAATCCGCTTAAAAGCGATAGTGAGCCGTTTTTAGATGATAAAGAGCGATTTAGCGCACTTGAATTAGTGGTGCGTGAAGCGGTGGATTTGGTGGCAGATTCAGCGCACATAAAGGCAAAAATCTATAAAAAAACGCCCACAAAAGCGCAAATAGATTCGGTGGCAGATTCGGCGCAAAAAGGGCGCGATTCGCGCAAAATTATCCTTATCTCAAACTACGAAATTATGCAAAAAAAGCCTTCTTTTGCTATTCACTCTATCTTGCATTTTAAAAATCTTTACGCGCCAAAAAACTTGTATTTTATAATCGGTGCGGATATTTTAGATGAGTTAGAAAAATGGCATAAAATTAGTGAGATTCGCCAAAATGCGCGATTTATAGTTGCTACGCGTGGTGGGATTCCAATCCCTAGCGAATTTTTGCGCTTTGAAGTTAGTGAGAATATCTCATCAAGCGCGATTCGCGCTCAAAAAAATGGCACGAATCTTGCAAATCTAAATCTAAAAAACGGAGCAAAAAATTTGGATATTTTAAATAGCATTGATGATAAATTCGCGCGAAATAGGCTTGAAGTGATAATAAATCTGCTTGATAGCAAAAAGGCGGAGAATATCGCGCTTTTTGACTTGCGCGAATCGCCCTATATTACGAGCTTTGTGGTGATTGCTACGAGCCTTGCTGATAAGCATAGCTTTGCTTTGCTTGATACGCTAAAGACCGAGCTAAAAGCGCAAGGCGAGACATTTTATAGCACTGATGAGGATAGTGGGGATTGGATAATCGCGGATTTGGGGGACATTATGATACATATTTTCACCGAAAATCACCGCAAAAAGTTTAATTTGGAGGAATTCTTGAGTGGCTTTAAGCGACAATGATTTTGTGATATAATGCTTAAAAATTCAATAGCAAAAGGAAGTAAAATGGCTACTTTAGCTGAGAAAATCAAAAATATTTTGCGTCCGTTTGTTGTTGCAATAAAAAGAGAAATTGCGGACGCCATAAAAGCGGAGCGATTCGATACTATTACCCAAACTATCGCATTTGAGCGATTTTATCATAACCAAACTATGTGCGATTGCGAATCGATAAATTTTAGCAAAAATCATTTTGTGCTTTTTAGCTACCCATATCATCATATTTTTTCTTTTAGCAATTTAGGCGACCATATTCAAAGCATTGCTACCAAAAATGCCATAGATTCCATATATAAGGGCGCAAATTATGAGTATTTTGGTAGAGATTATTTGGCTTATTACAATGGCGCACTCTCGCAAAATACGGGGGGGGGCAATCGCGTAAATAGCGAATCGCACATAAATGGCAAAATCGCCATTATGCAAGGCTGGTTTTCCCACAGCTACCACTTTTTGCCACCCAAAAATATTTTGCCCGTTTTTGTCGGCACACATTTTACTAAGTATATTCAACAATATTTGCTCTATCTTTTGGCGTGTTATCCGCATTATTTTGATGATAAAACGATAGGTTGCAGGGATTTATACACGCTTGAATTTTGCCGTAAATTAGGGCTAAAATCCTATCTTTCAAGGTGTCTAACGCTAACTTTGCCAAAGCGATTGCCAAGCCCAAGCCAAAATAAAATCTTTTTTGTGGGTTTGGGCGATGAATTTCTGCCATTTATCCCAAGTGCGATAAAACGCCAAGCTACGCATATCAACCAGCAACAATATATGCCTGATATGCTTACTTCCGCGCACTTTTTTGACACCGCAAACGCTTTGCTTACGCGCTACAAAAATGAGGCAAAACTCATCATCACTTCGGCTTTGCATTGCGCTTCGCCTTGCGTGGCTATGGGGATTCCTGTGATTTTTTGTAGGCAAAATGATGAGCAACTTACGCGATTTTCCGCACTTGATGGCATTTTGCCCTTTTATACGATTGATGATTTTAGAAAAAAGAGGGTTGATTTTAGCCCACAAACACCAAATATCGAGGCTCTTAAACACGCAATGATTGATAATTTACGCTTAAGTGTGAGCGAATCGCGTGGCGAAAGCGTGGATTTTACAAAACTAACGGCGATTAGGGAATTTATAGCAAATTTTAGAGCGTGAAATGCTAAGGCGAAACAAAATATGATTTGTTTGATTTGCTTTTGGGACATTGATTTGATATTTTTTTTAGATTCGCGTGATTTGGACACTTCGCTACACTGCGTTCCGCTCAGTATGACGGGGGGCAATCCATTTTTTTATTTTTTTGTGGATTGCTTCGTGCGACAAGTCGCACTCGCAATGACGACAATTTTTACATTTAGATTCGCGCTAGATTCATAAATGATTCGTGCAAAGCACGAATCACAATCGAAGTAATGG
>JBNMJF010000013.1:0-15067 GCA_050873665.1 Helicobacteraceae bacterium | reverse complement strand
GCTCGGCGTTGATAGCGCGAGACTTTTCAAAGTCGCCATTTTTCGCGCTATTTACCAAATCCACGATTTTATTTGGCAATAAATTGCCCGTTACGCTGATTGCGCCTACGCCACCACTAGCCAAAATAGGATAGTTTATGCAATCCTCGCCACTTAAAATCTTAAAGTCTGGGATTCGCGCATTTAACGACACCACGCGCTCAATATCGCCACTGGCTTCTTTCACGCCATAGATATTTGGATTCGCACCAAAAAGTCGCTCCATAGTGGCAATATCAATGCTAACGCCCGTGCGTGAGGGGATATTATAAAGTAGCACAGGGATACTAATGGCATTTGCGATTTCTAAAAAATGCTGATAAAGCCCCTCTTGCGTGGGTTTATTGTAATATGGCGCGACACATAAAATCGCGTCCGCTCCCGCACTCTGCGCGAATCTCGCTAACTCCACCGCCTCTTTGGTAGAGTTGCTCCCCGCTCCCGCTAGGACTTTCACGCCCGTGCCTTTGCAAATGCCCACACACGCTTCAATGCACTCTTTATGCTCGTTGTGGCTTAAAGTCGTAGATTCGCCCGTAGTGCCGATTGGCACACAAGCGTCCATTTTGTGGCGAATCTGTCGCTTTATAATTTTCTCATAGCTCACAAAATCGATTTTATCATTCTTAAATGGCGTGATTAGCGCACTCATCGCGCCTATAACCTTTGTCATCATCTATCCTTCAAAAATCATTTTTTACGCAAAAACAAAGTCGTGGAATGCTCGGTGTTGAAATACTTATTCGCCACCGCCACCAAATCTTTTGCCGTAATCTTATCGAAATTTTCCTCATATTCCAAAAGTGGCTTGATATTGCCCCGCGCAAAGTAGCCACCATACAAAGACGCCACCGATGAGCTATTTTCTAGCCCATAGATGAAATCTGCTTTTATGTTGATTTTTGCCTTGTCAATGTCGCTTGGGGTAATTTTGCCTTGTTTTATCGAATCAAGCTGTTTTAGCAATGAATCTTGCAATGATTCAGCCATAATGCCCTCATTTCCCGCTGCCATAAAGATAAAAAGCCCATCATCTTTTAGTTCCATATTGTAGCAATACACGCTTTGTGCGATTTGCTCTTTGGTAACCATATTTTGCGTGAGAATCGCGCTTTTGCCATTACTCAAAATATAGCTTAAAAGCGACAATGCGATTTGGTCTTTATGCTCGAAATTTGGAATCTTAAATGCCAAAGCATAAATCTCTACTTCTTGATTTTCGCGCTTTATTTCTACGAATCGCTTATCTTCTTGCGGTGCTTCTTTTGAGCGAATCGTAGGGATTTGGCGCGTATTTTTTATTGCGCCAAAATATTTTTTAGCGATTTTAAAAAGCTCCTTTGACTCCACATCACCAGCCACCACAATAATGGCATTTTGTGGCTGATAAAATGCCCTATAAAATTCGCGTATATCCTTAATATCCCACGATTTTATATCCTCCATAAAGCCAATAGGCGTCCAATGATAGGCGTGTGTGATAAAAGCCGTATTAAAAAGCCGAAAATACAAATATCCCGTAGGGCTATTATCTGTGCGCCACAAACGCTCCTCTGCCACGACATTGCGCTCGGTTTGAAACTCCGAATCTTTTAAGGATAGATTTTGCATTAGCTCGGCAAACAACGACAACGATTTGTCCAAATTATCCCTATGCGCCTTAATAAAATAGCGCGTGTAATCAAAACTTGTGGAGGCATTATTTTTGCCACCAAAATGCTTCACAATCTCATCAAACTCCCCAGCCTTAAGGTTTTTGGTGCTTTTGAAACTAAGATGCTCCAAAATATGCGCAATGCCACTTTTTCCCAGCACTTCGTTGCGAGAGCCGACTTTGTAAAAAATATTTATATCCACAACTTTGCTGTTATTATTCATAGGAATCGCCACAACTTGCAGACCATTTGGCAAAATTATCTCATCGTATTTGTAAAGCGAACTTTTGGGATTCGCGGGATTCGTGGGCTTTGTGGGGGCGATATTTGTTGCGTGAATAAATGACATTAAAACTACTCCTAAAATTAGCATTTTTACCATAAACGCGCCTTATTGCTTGAATTTCAAAAAAATAAATCCGCGTATTTTAGCATAATAAAATTTTTTTAGGGCAAATTTGGTGAGATTTGTTTAAAGATTCGTATTTTTTGGATTCGCCTCGCAATGACGAGAGGGTAGAGATTCTACTTTTTGCGAAAGCAAAAAGTAGCAAAAACTTTAGCAAGGATTTAGACTTTATTTTTTAGATTCGTGGCTTTAGCCACGACAATCGAAGTAATGGCGGTGTGGCTTTTGTAGTTTTTGGCAAATTTTGGGCGTGAGACTAGACTAATGGTCTGCGAACGCTCGAAATTTGCCAAATCTGCGAAATCGCATACCTGAGACACAAATTGTATCCACGCAAAGCTATAAACGCACCTTAATGCAACGATTTCCCTATCGCTTCTTGTATATTCTTAAATCCGTCCTCTTCTAATCGCGCCAAAATCCCCTTGTTGATTTCGCTAACAAGCGCGGGACCCTCAAAAATCATCGCACTAAAAATCTGCACCAAAGACGCGCCTAGCTTTATGCGCTCATAAGCCTCATCGCCGTCATTTATCCCGCCCACCGAAATTAGCGTGGTTTTGCCAAAGAAATTTTCGCTCAAAATGCTAAAAACCTCACGCGATTTTTTCTTTAGCACTTCGCCACTAAGTCCGCCGAAATCCCGCGCTCCCTTTAAAAGTGTGTAATCAATAGTCGTATTTGTGGCGATAATCCCACTCGCGCCGTTTTCAATGGCGCATTCACACACGCTAAGCATCGAATCCACCGCCATATCAGGCGAAATCTTTAAGAAAATAGGCTTGTCGCTTTGCTTAGTAATCTCGCTAAATAGCGTTTTGACGAACTCTTCATTTTGCAAATCGCGCAAATGTGGGGTGTTTGGCGAGGATAGATTCACCGCGAAATAATCGCCGACATTTTTAAAGTTTGAAATGAGCTTTTTATAGTCAAATAGGGCTTTTTCGGGCTCTGTGATTTTGTTTTTGCCTATGTTTATGCCAAGCGGAATGGCAAAGGGATAGTTTCGGCTCACACGGCGCAAAATCGCGCTTCCGCCGTCATTGTTGAATCCCATAGCGTTTTGAATGCTATTCTCAGCGACATAGCGAAAAAGGCGTGGCTTTGGATTGCCATCTTGGGGCTTTGGCGTAATTGTGCCAAGCTCTAAATGCCCAAATCCCAGCGCAAGCAAACCTTTCATCATCGTGGCATTTTTGTCAAAACCAGCCGCCAAACCCACAGGATTGTAAAAATCCATTCCGCAAACGCTATTTTTGAGCCTTTCATCAGCCACGCAAAAGCGCAATGCTAATTTTTCTAACACAAAGGGCGTGGCTTGTGCCAAAATCAGCAGATTTTCCGTGATTGCGTGGATATTTTCAGGGTCTAATTTAAAGAGATATTTGCGTATTTTTTTATACATTTTGTCCGCCTTTTTTAAGTTATTTTATGCCAAATTTACGCGATTTTAGCGCGAATCTAAGTGAATCTAAGCCGAATCCTTGCGAATCCAAACAACCCAAATTCGCCACGAATCACGCATTTTCAATAAACCAAAAATTCCTTTTTGACTTTATTTAAATCGTTAATGCTTTCTTTTAGTCGCGCCACTTCGTTGTCAATCTGCTCTAATTTCCACATTTCCAAATGCTCGGGATAATCCATACTACCGCGCTTTATCATCATATACTCCACAAAGCTAATCTTATGCATTCCAAGCAATATTTGAATCTCCTGCATACTATCCTCGATTTCCTTAATGATGGCATTTATCTTATCAAACATATTTTTCCCCCTTTTCGCGTTAAAAATTGTAGCCAAAATGCTATCATAAGTTTTATAAAAGTTAGATTCGTTAAAATTGCGCTTTTAAAAATTTAGCTTTCATAAGGACAAAAAATGCGATTTTTTATGATGATAATATTTGCGCTTAGCGTGGTTTTTGCGGGACAAAATGCAAAATTGCCAGAGATTTATAGCACAAAGATGAGTGATTTAGAGATTCATATCATTGCACTTGCTAAATCCGCGCCACCTGTGGAAAAACTCATTCCAAATAATAATGATGATAAAAAATTCATCGCCAAAATGGCAAAGAAAATCCCGCAAATTAACCAAAATGTTATGTTATTGCGCCATAAAAATTTTATCGCGCTTATAGATACGGGCTTTCCGCACACAGCGAAAACCTTACAAGCGCGACTAAAAGAGCTAAATCTTAAGCCAAGCGATGTAACGCACCTAATCATCACTCACGCGCATATCGACCACATAGGCGGGATTTTGCTTGAAGGTGCGAATCAATTTATCAACGCCACAATGCTAATTGACAAAAATGAATATGACTTTTGGATAAATGGCGACAATGATAGCGCAAAGTCCGCACTACTCGCATTTAAAGATAAAATGACATTTTTTGGCAACGAAAGCGATGAAAATCTCTTAAATAAATCACTTGGGCTAAATAAAAGCGATTTAAAAATCACAACTATCCCAGCCTACGGGCATACGGTGGGACATACAATGATAGGCATCGCAAATAGCACTCAAAAGCTAGTCTTTATCGCGGATTTGATGCACATATTTGATATTCAAATGGCGCGTCCAAATATCGCTATCCAATATGACAGCAACCCAAGCGAAGCAATAAAGGCGCGAATCAACTTTTTAGATTCGCTAAAAGGCGATACAAAAACGCAAATCATCGGCGCACATTTGCCATTCACAGAGCCAAAAGTGCTAAAATAAAAGCGCAATTTTGGCTTTGACAAACTGCCACAAATTGCATTGCGATTATGAGGTTTTAATATTTTTTTAAAATTTTATGCTATCATTTCGCTTTTATTTTTAGAAATTAGGAGATTTTCGTGGAGAGAACACTTTCGATTATCAAGCCAGACGCGGTGCAAAAAAACGCTATCGGCAAAATCATCGATAGATTCGAGAGTAATGGCTTGAAAATTGCGGCGATGAGGAAGCTTCAGCTTAGCGAGAAAAACGCCCAAGATTTTTACGCCATTCACAAAGAGCGACCATTTTTTAAGGATTTGGTTAGCTTTATGATAAGCGGACCTGTCGTGGTTATGGTGCTAGAGGGCGAAAATGCCGTGAAAAAAAATCGTGAGCTTATGGGCGATACCGACCCCAAAAAAGCAGCAAAAGGCACGATTCGCGCGGATTTTGCGGAGAGCATTGACGCAAATGCGGTGCACGGCAGTGATAGCTTGGAAAATGCGAAAAACGAAATCGCGTTTTTCTTTTCAGCCACACAAATAAGCTAGATTAGCTAAAGTAACGGACATTTTGGCGATTTGAAAATCGAGTTTAGAAAAATCGCGTTTGAGCCTAAAAATTTTGCTCTGAATCTAAAAGATGATGATTTTGACATTCAAATCAAAGGCACGATTTTACGGACAAGCGATGATTTGATTAAGATTGATTCGCATTTGAGTGGCGAAATACGGCTGATTTGCGATAGAAGTGGCGAGGAATTTATGAAAGATTTGGATTTGCATTTGGTTTTGTTTGCTAAAAATGGCAAATGGAGCGCGACAAAGCACGAATCAAGTGGCGAATCCGATGAAAATCTCGCTGTGATTGAGATTTTTGATAATTTTGTGGATTTGGATTCCATATTTTTAGGCGAGATTGAATCCATAAAATTAGATTATCACACGAAAGATTAACTTTAAATTAAGGAGGTTAAAATGGCAGTTGTTCCAAAGAGACGCGTTAGTAAGACTAGAGGTTTAAAGCGCAGGACGCACTACAAAGTCAAGCTACAAATGCCCGTAAAAGACAAAAACGGAAATTGGAAGCTCCCGCACACAATCTGCAAAGAAACAGGCAACTATAAATAATGAAAATAGTGCTTGATGCAATGGGCGGCGATAATGGCGCAGAGCCGATTATCGCGGGGCTAAAGGACGCGCTTAAAAATCGCGATTTTAGTGCGATTGTCGTGGGCAATCGCAGTGAAATTGAGCGATTTATCAAGCCAAGTGAGCGCGTGGAGATTCACCACTGCGATGATTTCATTAGAATGGAAGAAAGCGCGACAAACGCCCTAAAGAAAAAGGATAGCTCGATTTATCAAGCTGTCGAGTTAGTGCTACAAGGCAAGGGCGATGTGGTGATTTCTGCTGGGCATAGCGGGGCGAGTATGAGCCTTGCAACGCTTAGATTTGGCAGAGTGGAGGGCGTTTCGCGTCCAGCGATTTGCACCACAATGCCTAGAATTGATGGCAATCCTAGCATTATTTTGGACGCTGGGGCGAATGTGGATTGCAAAGCGGAGCATTTGGTGCAGTTCGCGCAAATGGGCTATGAATACGCAAAGTCCGTGCTTGGCTATGAAAATCCGCGTGTGGGGCTTTTGGCAAATGGCGAGGAAGATTCCAAAGGCAACGAGCTAACAAAAGAGGCGTTTAAATCGCTTAAAAATTTCCCCTATTTTAAGGGCAATGTCGAGGGCAATGACATTTTTAATGCGAGTGTCGATGTCATCGTGTGCGATGGATTCGATGGAAATCTCGTGCTAAAGGCAAGTGAGGGCGTGGCTGAGGCGATTGGCAAGATTTTAAAAGAAGAGATTAGCAAGAGTTTGAAAAATAAAATCGGCGCATTGCTTTTAAAAAGCGTTTTTGCCACGCTTAAAAAGCGCACACATTACGCAGAATATGGCGGTGCGCCACTGCTTGGCGTGAATAAAAATCTCATCATCTGCCACGGCAAAAGCAACGCACGGGCGATTGAATGCGCGATTTATCAAGGCATAAGCGCGGTTGAATCGCGCGTGGTTGAGAAAATCGCGCATATTTTCAAATAGGCAATGCGATGAATCCTAAGGTATTTGCCTCGCTAAAGTCCATAGCGTCCTTTGTGCCGAGCCGAAGCGTTAGCAACGCAGAGTTTGAAAAGACGCTAGATACGAGCGATGAGTGGATTACCAAGCGCACGGGGATAAAGAATAGATTTTTCGCTGATGAGACGCAAAGCACGAGCGATATGGGCTATGAAGCCGCTAAAATCGCTCTCACACGCGCGAATCTTAGGGCAGATGATATTGATATGCTAATTTGCGCGACTTTGTCGCCAGATTATCTCTGTATGCCCTCTACTGCGACAATAATCGCCCACAAGCTAGGCATTGAAAATAAACCCGCTTTTGATATTTCTGCAGCGTGTAGCGGATTCATCTACCTGCTATCCATTGCAAAGGCGTATATTGAGAGTGGGGCGCACAAAAATATTTTGCTTGTGGGCGCGGAAAAGACTAGCTCGGTGCTTGATTTTAGCGATAGAAGCACTTGCATTTTGTTTGGCGATGGCGCAGGTGCGGCTGTGGTGGGGCAGACAGATGATATTAAAAAATCGATTTTGGATATTTCCATAAGTGCCAATGGTAAATACGCGCATTTGCTTTGCACACCGCGCGATTCAAAGATTCAAATGAAGGGCAACGAAGTCTTTAAACTCGCCGTAAAAACCCTTTCAAGTGATGTGGGCGAGATTTTGCATAAAAATAATATGAGTGCTAATGATATTGACTTTTTTATCCCACATCAGGCGAATCTGCGCATTATTAACGCGGTGGGCGAGACGCTTAAAATGGATTCGCAAAAAATCGTGCTGACCGTGCAAAAATACGGCAATACTTCTGCGGCGAGTATCCCAATGGCGATTGATGAGATTTATAATGATGGGCGACTTAAAAATGGGGATTTGTTGTTGTTAGATGCGTTTGGGGGAGGGCTGACTTGGGGGTCGAGTCTAGTGTATTTTAACGGAAAATAGCATAATGCGCGTTTGTATCTTTGACGCTTTTGCGGGATTCATCGCGTTCGGCTATTCGATAGACGATTAGTCTTATCTCATAGTCTCACGCTCGAAAACCCACAAAATCGCCTAAAGCTACTTCCGCGCAACTCCATTCCCTCGTCATTCTGAGCGTAGCGAAAAATCCAAAAAAAATAAATCCGCACGAAGTGCGAATCCCTATTCAAAGTTTTTGCTTCGTTTTGCTTTTGCAAAAAGTAGAGTCTATCTTATCATCGTGGGGGCGAATCAAATCGCAAATAAAGGAAATTTATGGGAATCTTAAGTGTCATTTTATTATCGTGTGCGTTAGCGGCGGACGCCTTTGCCGTGAGCCTTTGCAAGGGTTTTAGCGTGAAAAAAGTAGAGACGCGACACTGCGCAATCGTGGGGCTATATTTTGGCGGATTTCAAGCACTAATGCCACTTTTGGGCTATTTTTTGGGCGTGGCTATCGGCTCACTCATCGTCACATTCGACCATTTCATCGCATTTGGCTTACTCGCGCTAATCGGGGCAAAAATGATTTACGAATCATTCTCACCACAGACTTGCGAGGAAAACAGCGCGGAGTTTGGCTACCGCGCAATGTTGCCACTTGCAGTCGCCACGAGCATTGATGCTTTGGCGGTTGGCGTAAGCCTAGCGATTGAGGGCAGCAACATAGTGCTATGCGCCACGATTATCGGCGTAATCACGGCTTTGCTCTCAATCATCGCGCTTAAAATCGGCAATCGATTTGGACTATTTTTAGGCAGCAAAGCCTCCCTGCTAGGCGGGATAATCCTCATCTGCATAGGCGCAAAAATCTTATGGGAACATTTGGGATAAATCTATGCTAAAATTGCACTTTTATTTTTAAACAAAAGGACAAATGAATGAAAAATCTAACTGAAATCTTTAGATTGCCCAAATGGGCGAAAATATCTTTGGTGGCACTAAGCGCAATCGCGGTGGTGCTGTTGGTGGCGGTGTTTGCTTTGCAAAGCTGGGCGGATAATCAAGTCGAATCGGCAAATCTAACATTTAGCAAAATCGACAAAGCCAAAAGTGCAGATTTGGAGAGTGGCTATGCTTATGAAGCAAGGGTGCATTTTCCAAGACTTGACTTTTTATTGCGTTCTAGCACTATTTCGCGTATCAATTTAGTAGAAGTCGCTTGGGCTGGTGGAATAGATTTAAATATGATTCGTAGTGTTGAGAGCCAAAAACGGCGTTTATTTTTCACTACCACACAACAACTAAGCTTAGATTCAGGTGCGAATCTAGGGATTATGAGTTATAAAATGGATTTTTCACCATTTGGCAAAGCTATTATCAAATACTATATCACGCTAATTGCTCTTTTTGTCCTTGCGATATTTTTCTACAATGCGTTTAGAGATGAAATAGATAGTTTGTGTTGCAGATTCATCGAAATGCTTAAAGCCGAATCTTTGCCAAATGTGCTATGGCAAAGCTATAAATCTATCAATCCGCTTTATCGTCATACTTTTTGGATAGTTTTTATTGCGTGTAATATTGTGTTTGGGTTTGACACTATTTATTTTCTTTGGGGAAATCACGATTGGAGTGCGGTATTTTATGGGTGGGGAATGTTTGGCAATGTGTGGGAAGGACGATATACGATGAATATCGTAAGTATGCTGTTGCAAGGCGAAAAATTACTTCCTATTCTTAACAACATATTGGCATTTTTAGGACTATCTTTAGCGTCTGTGTGGCTGTGTATGTATTTAAATATTCAAAGAAAACTTTGGATTTGGGCAATTATCGGGTTTATGCTAACCTTGCAACCTTTTACACTTGTAAAAATGTATTACGCCTTTCAAGTCGCTGGATTATTTATCGCTGTTGCCATTGGAATCTTAGGATTCGTCCTAGCTAAAAAGGCTGGAGAATATAGCGCAAACGCCCAAATTGGGGGGGGGGGGAATCACACTCCAAACTCTCCCACACATAAGAATCTAAAACCCTACGCTCTTTGCCTTTTATCCGTTTTTTGTATTCATTGGGGAATTGCAAGTTTTCAGCCATTTATTGATACTGCACTTATTTTACTATGTGGCGGAATTATCACACTTATTATTGATACTCAAGGTAATGTAAAAACTTCTCTTTATAAGTCTCGCTTTCTTATTATTGCTGTTGCCCTATCGGCGATTTCACATAAAATAATCCTTGACATACTTAAAAAAATAGGCAAAACGCAAGAATTTTATAATAATCAAATGACGCCATTTAGCGAAATGCCTGAACATATTATCCTTGCTATAAAACTAGGCTTTGGTAATTTGGTAAATTACAATATTACATTTATGCCTTTATATATGACAATTTTATTTGCTATATTTTTGGTGGCTTTTTTGATTTTTCTTTTTAAATCAAAGTTGCAAATAGGTGTAAAGGTTAGCATTTTTATTTTGCTTTGTGGTGCGATACTTGCAAGTCAAACACATATCATTATCTCTAAAACCATTGCACCTGACCCAAGAATTGAATATTATGGCTTAATGTTTTTGCGTGTTTTATTTGTCGCACTTGCTTTTAAAATCTGCACGAATTTTATACAAAGTCAAAAAATAGCACAAAATCTACTTTTTGTGGTATCGGCTATTGTAATTTGGATTTGCGTAGTGCAAGATTTATATGCTCAAAAATTGCAAAAATTAGCGAATGATGCTGAACTAACAATGCTTAATCGTGTGATTGATAGAATTGAGCAAGATGAGAATTTTAATCCAAATAAAAAGTATTGTGGCTTATGGTTTGGTGATATGCCAAATTTCCGCGAAAGGTATTATAATAAGAGTGTTGAGAAAAATAATGAACTAATAAGTGTAACATTTATTACTTGGGCTACTGGAAGTTTTGATAAATTTATGTCTAGTGATGTTTTTAAGGATTGTGGTTTTTTATCGGCTAAAGATAAGCAATTTCAAACTACCATTAAACGCCTTCATAAAGCTGAAATCTTGGATAAACTACAGCCATTTCCACATAAAAACTCTGTCATAGTGTTTGAGGATATTATCGTATTTGTAGCTAGTAGGGGCAATTTAGATGAGATTAGGCAAATGGCAAAAGATTTGCCGTAAATAATGGATTTTTGTGGTAACTTTGTCGCCTCGCAATGACAAGGTTATGGGGATTAGGAAGGACTCTACTTTTGGCAAAAGCCAAAAGTAGCAAAAACTTTAGCAAGGATTCGCACTTCGTGCGGATTTTATTTTTTTTGATTTTTGGTTACTTCGCTACGCTCAGTATGACGATATGTTTTGTTTTTTATATATTGCCACAGATTCGGCAATACAAAATCTTATAAAAACAGCGTTAGCAAGGCAATTTTCCACAATCGATTCCACAATGTAAAATTTTTGGCGATTTAGGAATCCAAATTGCTTAAAATCTAGCATAATTTACAAATGGAGTTGTTGTATGCGCGTAACTTTTGGCACGAAATATAATCAAATGGATTATTATCAAAGCACCTTGCAGAGCCGTTTGCAGGACGCAAATACGAAAATCGCCTCTGGGCTAAAAATCAAATACGGCTATGAAGATTCGAGCCTTTTTAATCAAAATCTAAAAATGGAATACGACATTCACGCACTAAATCAATTCATAGACATTGCAAATGACGCAAATACGCACACTTTACACACCGATAAGTCGCTTAGCGAGGTTTCCAAAACGCTAGATGATTTCAAAGTCAAGCTACTTCACGCAGCAAACGACATTCACTCGCCTACTTCGCGTGGCGCATTGGCAAATGATTTAGAGGCACTTCGCAATCATATCCTTGCTATTGCTAATACTTCCGTAGGTGGCGAGTATATTTTCGCTGGGAGCAATATCAAAGTCAAACCTTTTAAAGATGATGGCACTTACACGGGCAATGCCGAAAAGTTAGAGGCGTTAATCGCCCCTGAGGTAAAAAGTGCCTACAATCTGCAAGGAATCGAGCTTTTTCATAGCAGAGATTTGGATAAATTTAAGCGAATCACCGCAAATACGCAACGGCTAAATCAAAGCAAACTCCACCCTGATATTATGGATAAGATGAATAAGACGCAAGTGCCAAGCGAAGTTTTCATCACCGAAGAGGACACACTGCGCGATTTAATCGGCGATAATGATTTTGATACGAGCAATGATGAAGTGGCATATTTTTATCTGCGGGGGAAACGCCCCGATGGCACGAGCTTTAAGGCGAAATTCGCGTTAGATGTGGCGTTTAACAATCCGCAATCCGCCACGCGTGTAAGCGATTTACTGCGTAAAATCGGCGAGGCTTACGGCAACACTTCGCAAAATAAGGTAGTTGATGTTACGCTAAGCAAATGGGGGCAGATTGAGATTACCGAAACAAAGCCCGGTGGCTCAAATATTGACTTTAATCTCATCGCTGCAAATAGAGATGTCGATGACATAAATACGCTTCATCAAATCGGGGCGAGGATTACTAGCTTTCAAAAAAGCCCGTTTTTGGGCGATTTTTCGCTATCTCAGATTCACGGCATAAAAAATAATTATGACGCGCGATACACGACTTTGGGTGTAGAATTTGTAACCAATGACAATCAATACGCCGATAAGCAAACGCAATTAAGCGAGATTTTTGGCATTGAGGCGGAGCGAATCGAGATTAGCGGAATGCTACCAAATGCGCCGACAGGATTCGTGCAAGATTTTGCCGTAGAGCCGTTTTATGTGGATATTGCAAATAATTCCGTAGGCGATTTGATGAATGCGATAAAGGCGCGATTCGGAGGCGATATACAAGTCGAAATCAGCAATGGCAAAATCAATATCATTGATAATAATGTCGGCAGTTTGGAGCACGACCAAAAAGAGCCACCTTTTAACGGACCAAGCGGATTTGCAATCACTCTGCGGACTTTGGATAGTGAAGGCAACGAACGCAATGCGATTCGCAATAGTTTTCAAAGCAATTATGACAAAACGGCATTTACGCACAAAGGCTCATCGCTTGTGTCAAATGTCGCGCAAGTAAATGCGCTTAGCGGGGAATATGCCACCGATTCGACTAAATTAAGCGAAGTGGCGAATAAAGACTTAAATGGCGAACGATTCATAATGAAGCTAAAAGACCACAACGGAATCGATGTCGAGGCGGCAATAGAGATTGGCGAAGGTGGCTCGTATCTGCTTTTACCGAATCGCGACAAAGGCGGTGGGGATTTTCGCATTCCGCTATATAATCCGCACGATAGACCACCAGCCATTAGCATTACGGACGGCAATAACGTAACTTTTCGCCAGATTATGGACGCAATGAGCATTGCGCTAAATTATAGCAACCCAGAAGTGCAGCGATTCATCGATGCGCAGGGCAATAATATGGATGGCGTGAGTGAGAGTGGCAAAAAGGCTTATGAACAGCTTGTAGAAATGGCGAATCGCAATGTGAGCGTGTTTATCAACAATGACGGGCAGATTGAAATCCAAGATAAGATTCGCTCACTAAGTCGAATGAGCTTTATGATGTATAGCGAATCTAGTGATGATTTTAGCGAGGCGGGGATTGAAAATGGTGCGCCACCGCTGACTTTTAACGCAAATAACGCGCTTACCATTGATAAGCCACATATTAGCTTTTTTAAGCAACTTGATATGATAATCGATGCGGTGCGCAATGGCATTTACCGCCCTGACGCGCTTGGCGACAACTACAACGAGGATTTGCGTAATATCGGCATTCAAAATTCAATCGCGCTTTTTGACCACCTAAAAGACCACATTGAGAAAAATATCGCGCTAAATGGGAGCTATGGCAAGGTATTTGAAAATAGCATTCGGCGCAATGAAGTCCTAAAAGTGCAGGTTGAATCCATAAAGAACGACACAATCGGCACGGATATAGCCGAAACCTACAATCGATTCGCGCAACTTACGAATAACTACAATGCCGTGTTGGCATCGACTAGTAAGGTGAATCAAATGTCGTTAGTGGATTATCTAAAGTAACGCGCGATTGTCTCTTGCGCGTATTTGCGGGATTCTGCGCACTCAACTGCTCAATAGACTCCAAGTCTTATTTCGCAGTTTCGTGCTTGAAAACCCACAAATCCATCGCAAGATACTTCCGCGCGAATCGCTTGAATCTAAAAAATAAAAGCAAATCCTTGCAAAAGTTTTTGCTTCGTTTTGCTTTTGCAAAAAGTAGAATCCCTCTACACCTCGTCATACTGAGCGCGACAGCGCGAAGTATCCATTTTAGCGATTCATAAATCAAAGTCGATTCACTCACTTTAAGCAAATCTCACCACAAGCAAAAAATTTATGCTATAATTTAAGCGCATTAGGGGTGGATTATGGACAGCAAGGCAATCATTTCTATCTTATTTGTGATGATTTTTAGCATTAGCGCATTTGGCGAATCTTATGCCATAAGGAAGCGCGTAAATCCTACTCAAAGCACCACACAGCCCACAAAACGCGTCATAAACACAAGCAAAGCAAAAGCCACCACGAATCAAAATGCCTTAACAAAATCCACAAATCCCGCACCCAAAGCCACAAGAGCCACGAATCCCACCAAAGCAAAAGCACCCACAAACGCCACAAAATCGCGCCCCAATAATATCAATGCAAAATCCGCAAATCCCAAGGCGAATCGCGCAAATGCTAGTAAAAATCTCTCAAACGCGATGAAATCAAAAGCCCTTGCAAAAGGCACAACGGGGCTTAGCACAACCACCATAACCCTATCATCAATCGGTGGCGTTGCACTCGCTAGTGGCGTGGGCGGTGGGATTTATGCGCTAGTAAAGAAAAAGCAAAAAGGCGATTCGCCCACAAATGAGCCGATTCGGCATAGCGATTCATTTGCAGTAAGCATAGGAATGGTAGATTCGGGCTTTGACAGCGCACAAATTCCAACTCCTAGCAAAAATTTCTACAATGTAGGCGTAACGCCGGGCGATAGCGACATTGGACACGGCACAAATGTTGCAAAAGCGATTCGCCACCACAACACAACCTCAAATCTCTATATGTATAGCGCAAGGTGTGGCACTAATGGAATCTGCCCCACCCAAGCTATGTTTAACGCAATGTATGAAAGAAATGTCAAAGTCATTAACGGCTCGTGGGGAATCATCGCCGACAAAGACGCCACGAGAATTTCGGCATCTCAGTT
>JBNMJF010000012.1:0-15602 GCA_050873665.1 Helicobacteraceae bacterium | reverse complement strand
TCGCTACACTGCGTTCCGCTCAGTATGACGAGATTATTTATTTTTTGGATTGCCACGAATCGCTACGCAATTCTCGCAATGACGAGTGGTGTTGTTTTTTTATTTTTACACCAACTCCGCTTCTTTTAGAAATGTCGATGGCAAATAATTTGCATTTTTTGTCGAATCAAAATGCGCGAAACAATAATACAAATTCCGCTTTGCTCTTGTTGTGGCGACATAAAAAAGTCGCCTCTCTTCCTCCAAAGAGCCCGTTTTTGCCATTAGCTTAAAGTTTGGAAATCGCCCGTCCATCAAATCAATGATATACACGCTCTCAAATTCTAAGCCCTTAGATGCGTGGATTGTGAGTAGATTCACGCCCTCGCCACTTGTGGATTCGGCAGAATTTAGGACGATTTGATTTAAAAAATGCGATAAATTGTCGTAATTTTGCGCTAAATTCCGCAAAATGGCGATTTTTTTATCAAAGGCTTTGCTAAATTCCTCCAAATCTTTTGTATCCGCATTTTTGCTACGAGTGCGGATAATCTGCGCTTTCAAATCGCTAAAAAACTCACTCTTTGCCACAAAATCAAAAAGCGCATTTAAATCCCTGCCTTTAAATGCAAATAACTTGTAAAATCTATCCAAAAATATCGCGCTTTTTTCATTTAGCTTTGGGTGGCAAAGAATAGGGTGAGAAGCGAAATCGCCACTTATAGCGCGATTAAACCGCGCCGAATCCTCTTTGACAAAAATCTCATCAAAAAGCCCAAGCTGTGCATTTCTAGCGCGATTTTTGTATGGATTTGAAATATTATTGGGGCGCAAAAGTCCGCGCAAAATATCACCATTCCCCAGCGCACTTAGCGCCTCATAGATTTCCTTAGCGATGACTTCGCCAATCTGTGCGCCGTTTGAGATGATATTCACAAACGCCATCATATCCGCGCTATTGCCAAAAAGGCTCAAAATATCAATAAATAGCGCGACTTCACGGCTTTCAAAAAAGCTCCGTCCGCCCTTTTTGCGACACGCAATCCCATATTCACGCAGTCCCGCCTCCATAAAATCCGCGCTTGTGTTGTTGCGAAAAATAATGGCAATATCGCTTAATCTCTCGCCATTTAGGGCAGATTCGGCGATATGCTTGGCGATAAAGCTATATTGCTCTTTTGTTTTTTGAAAGCGCAAAATATCCACACGCGAATCATCGCTGTCGCTGACTACTTCAAGGCTTTTTGGGTAGATTCGCGGGTTGTTTGCGATGACTTTGTTTGCCACCGCCAAAATCTTGCGCGTGGAGCGATAATTTTTATTTAGGCTAAAGATTTTCGCGTCCTTATATCGCTTATCAAAACTAGCGATAATGCCTATGTCTGCGCCATTAAAGGCATAAATGCTTTGGTCATAATCCCCCACGCAAAATAGCGAATCCGCCCTAAACGCGCTAATAATGCTATTTTGGAGCGCATTTGTATCTTGATATTCATCAACCAAAACTTCGCAAAAACTGATATTTTTTGCCAAAATTTCCGCACGATAAAGAAGTAGCAAGTCATCGTAACTTGCGTAATTATATTGCCTTTTTACCTCCATAAATTCGCTAAAAATATCATCATAAATTGCGCTGTGAATCTCTTGCTCGGCGTTTTTGGCGGTTATGAAGTCGCTAAATGTGCGAATTGTGGGCATTGAATCAAAATCTTTTAAAGCGGATTGCTTCGATTCGGCGTTCGCCGAATCTCGCAATGACGATATTTTAAAGTCGCTGTGAGACGAATTTGTATTTAAATAAAGCGACATTAAATCATATAAATACTCCGCCTTATAATGCGCCACCTCATCGCTAAATCTCCGCACATTTAGGATTGATTTTAGTAGCGTTTTTAGCTCACGGGGCTGTTTGAGTGCGATTTGTGAATGCTCTTTTAGGTAGCGATAGGCGACTGCGTGAAAAGTCCCCGCGTTGATTTGCTTTGTAATCGTGCTATCAAAATATCGCTCTAAGCGCGAAATCATCTCATTTGCGGCTTTGTTTGTGAATGTGAGTAGCAAAATCTCACGCGGATTTACGCCGTCATTTAATAACTTTGCGATTCGCCCTACAATCGTGGAAGTTTTGCCAGTCCCTGCGGAAGCGATGATTAGATTATGCCCAAGTGGCGCATTTACCGCCGAGAGCTGCTCGGTATTTAGCGATGAGAGTGGCAAATTATTTTATAAAACGGCGCAATGATTCTAACTTAAAATACTGCGGATAATCCGCCACCGCGCAATGAAATTGGAGCATTTTTTGATTGCTAAAATTTAAAATTAGTGGCGATAGAAAATTCACCCGCGAATCCTCTAATGGCTTTTGGATAATCATCATACACCACACTTCTAACTGCGAATCGCCCTCCACAGCAAGTAAAGCCTGTGCGCTAATAGATAGCGCGATATTGTAATCGCGCAATGAGTAAGGATTCGCCAAACTCCAGCTTATGCCATTATCGGCGCGAATCGTGGCGAAATTATCATCGATTTTTTCAAACTCTAACTCTTTTATGTCCTCAAAGCCCATTATGGGCGTTACAACTTCAAATTTCACTTTTCTAATCCTAAATTTAATGTGATTTTGGATAAAATCCTACCTTTTTAAAAGCAAATTTTATGCCACAAATTTCACATTAAAGGTTATAAAAAATGGACTACAACGCACAAGATTTTGAGAAAAAATGCTATGCAATTTGGGAAAATAGAGGCTATTTTGAAGTGGATTCAAACAAAGCTATCGCAAATGGCAAAAATTTCTGCATTATGATGCCACCGCCCAATATCACAGGCTCACTCCACATAGGACACGCACTCACCTACACTTTGCAAGATATTATCACACGATTCAAACGAATGGAGGGCTTTCGCACACTTTGGCAGCCCGGCATAGACCACGCGGGAATCGCCACGCAAAATGTAGTCGAGCGACAGCTTTTAGCAAAGGGCATCAAAAAAGAGCAAATCGGACGCGAAGCGTTTTTGCGCGAAGTGTGGGAGTGGAAAGAAAAAAGCGGAGGCGATATAATCGCGCAATTAAAGCGATTAGGCGCAAGTGCGGCGTGGAGTAGGACGCGATTCACAATGGATAAGGGTTTGCAAAACGCCGTGAAAAAGGCATTTGTTGCGTGGTATGGACAAGGGCTAATCTTTCAAGGCGATTATATGGTGAATTGGTGCACCCACGATGGCGCATTAAGCGACATTGAAGTGGAATTTGAGGAAAACAAAGGCAAACTTTACTACCTAAAATATTTCTTAAAAGATAGCAATCAATGTGTGGTAGTGGCGACTACACGCCCTGAGACTTATTTTGGCGATACGGCAGTGATGGTAAATCCAAATGATTCGCGATTCGCGCATTTAATCGGGCAAAAGGTTGTGTTGCCACTCATTGAACGCGAGATTGAGATTATCGCTGATTGTGTAGTGGATATGGAATTTGGCACGGGCGCAGTCAAAGTAACCCCAGCCCACGATAATAACGACTATGAAGTGGGATTGCGCCATAAGTTAGAGTTTATAACGATTTTTGATAAAAATGGCATTTTAAATAGCCACTGCGGGGAGTTTGAGGGATTAGAGCGATTGGAAGCGCGGGATAAAATAGTCCAAAGGCTTGAATCAAGCGGATTTGTCGAAAAAATCGAGGATTATACGAATCAAATAGGCATTTGCTATCGTTGCGGAAATGTCGTAGAGCCTTACATTTCAAGGCAGTGGTTTGTCAAAAAAGACATTGCCAAAGAGACGATAAAGCGCGTGAATGCGGGGGAATGCAAATTTTATCCAAATCAATGGATAAATAATTTTAACGCGTGGATGGGCGATTTGCGCGATTGGTGTATTTCACGGCAGCTTTGGTGGGGGCATCGAATCCCTGTGTTTTATTGCGATTCGTGTGGAATCAAGGTGGCAAGTGAAAAGGATAGCGAAGTTTGCGCTAAATGTGGCAAAGAAATGAGGCAAGATGAAGATGTGCTGGATACTTGGTTTAGTTCGGGGTTGTGGGCGTTTAGCACTTTGGGGTGGGGCAATTCGCCTTTAGAATTGCATTCCGTAGATTCGGCAAATTTCGGGGTTTCGCAGACACCAAGTCTAGTCTCAACCCCAAAATTTGCCGAAAACTACGAAAGCCAAACCGAAAATCCTTCCGTTGTAGATTCTGTGCGTAGCGCAGAATCTAGCGAAAAAACAAGCGAATCTAATAATTTATTTAACGAATCCGACTTACACAACTTCTACCCCAATTCGCTTTTAATCACCAGCTTTGACATTTTATTCTTTTGGGTGGCGCGAATGCTTTTTAGTGGCGAATCGTTGCTTGGCAAACTGCCATTTAAGGACATTTACTTGCACGCGCTTGTGTGCGATGAAAACGGCAAAAAGATGAGCAAATCGCGTGGCAATGTCATAAATCCGCTGGTGCTGATTGAGACGCATAGTAGCGACATTTTGCGCTTTTCACTCGCGTATAATTGCATTCAAGGGAGAGACATAAAAGTCGGCGAATCCACCCTAAATATCGGCAATGCGCTTGTTGTGAAAATCATAAACGCGCTAAATTTTTTGCTAATGTATAAAGAGCAACAAAATCAATCTAATGGCGAAAATCGCCCCTTTGCTACGATAGATTTAATTGATTCGCCACTTGGAAAATATATTTATGCAAAGTTTAATGAATGCGTGGGCGAAGTGAAAAATGCGCTTGATTCATATCGCTTTAATGACGGCGCAAACGCGCTTTATCGCTTTTTGTTTAATGATTTTTGCGATTTTGGGATTGAGGCGGTAAAGGCGCAAAAAGAGGCGGTTTTTGAGATTGGCGCGATTTTGGGTGAGACGATGAAGTTGCTCCACCCATTTATGCCCTTTGTCAGCGAGTTTGTGTGGCAAAGTCTGCGTGGCACGAGTATTGAGAGTGCTGAATCTATTATGATTGAAAAATTCCCAGAGTTTAACGCGAATCTTGCCGTAAATAGCGACTTTGAGATAGTGAGAGACATTATAACCACCATTAGACGGGCAAAAACAAATATTGATTTGGCAAATAAGCCCATCTCACAGGCTTTTATCAAGGCAAATTTGAGTGATAAAAATATCGCGGAGATTTTCATCAAAAAACTTGCAAAATGCGAGAAAATTGACTTTGTGAAATCCAAAATGCAAAATTGTATCTTTGAGATTGGAGAGCATTGCGAAGTGTATATTCCCGCCGATTCGGTGGATTTGGACGCTTTAATCAAAAAAATGGAAGTAAAAATGACAAAGGCACAAAATGAAAAAGCGAAGTTAGAATCAATGCTAAATAATGAGAATTTCATCAAAAACGCCCCGCAAAATTTGGTGGATTCAAACCGCAACGCGCTAGAAGATGCAAAAAGTCGCTTAGAGAAAATCAATGCAGAGTTAGAATCGCTAAAAAATATAAGGAATTAGAATGCAAAGCCTTAGTATTATCGTGCCGTGCTTTAATGAAGCAAAAAATATCGCGCATTTTTATAATGCGATGATGAGCGAAAAATGGCGTGATTTTATCGATGATTATGAGATGATTTTTGTTGATGATGGTAGCACGGATAGCACGATAGATGAGATTTTGCGCCTAAAAAAGATTGATAAAAATGTCCGCCTAATCAAATTTTCGCGCAATTTTGGGAAAGAATCCGCAATGCTCGCAGGGCTAAAGGCGTCCCAAAAAAGCCTTATTACGCTTATGGATTGCGATTTGCAAGACCCGCCGAATCTTTTGGTGCGTATGTTAGAAATCTACAAGGCAAATAATGGCAATATCAAAATGATAGTCGCCAAACGCGCGAATCGCAATGGCGAAGGCAAAATCCGCGCATTTTTTAGTGAGATTTTCTACAAAGTCAATAATGCGTTATCGCCTGTGAAAATCATTTCAGGCGTGAGAGATTTTCGCCTTATGGAGAGAGAAGTCGCAAAGGCGATTTTGTCGATGAATGAATATCATCGCTTTTCAAAGGCAATTTTTGAATTTGTGGGCTTTGAAAAGCAATATTTGGAATACGAATATGTCGCGCGGGAGAGTGGCGAATCTAAGTGGAGCTTTGTAAAGCTACTACGCTATGGGCTTGGCGGGATTATTAGCTTTTCAATCACGCCACTTCGCGCCATTACCATAATTGGCTTTGTGATTTTCGCGCTATCCACGCTGTGGGGAAGCTACATATTGATAAAAGCACTCATATTCGGCGACCCTGTGAAAGGCTACCCAAGCCTAATGGTGCTAATCTCGTTTCTTGGCGGATTGCAAATCATTATGCTAGGTATCATCGGCGAATACATAGGGCGAATCTATGAGCAAGGCAAGGCGCGTCCGCATTATATCGTGGAATATAGCGATTAGGGAGAGCATTTTTGTTACAGACTATAAGAAAATTTCGCGCGTTTTAAGCATTACTACGCGCCACTAAGATTATAATAAAAAATTCACTTTTAAGCGGAGATAAAATGAAAATCTTAATCTTAGGCGGTGGCTATGGTGGGCTAAAATGCGCCATCACGCTACAAAATCATTTCGCAAAATTGCGCGAGAGCGCACAAATCACGCTTATTAGCAAACACGACTACCACTATCAATCCACTTTGCTTCACAAAGTCGCTATCGGCACTTATAGCGCGAGAAAAGCGCGAATCTATTTTCGCAAAATCCTTGATTCGCGTAAGATTCGCTTTATAAAGGACACGATTCGCCGTATAGAGCACAACAAAGTCATTGGCAGTTATGATGAATACGACTTTGATTATCTAATCATCGCGCTTGGTTTTAAGCCAAATACATTTCATATCAAAGGTGTGAATGAGTTTGCATTTAAGCTACACAGCGCGAATTCCGCGCTTAAGATTCGCACACAAATCGAGCAGAAATTTAAGGATTTTAAATTTCGCGCTGAAGAAAATGACTTGCATTTTAATATCTGTGGGAGCGGATTTACAGGCGTGGAGTTTGCCTCTGAGTTAGCAAATCAAAGCAAAGAATTAGCCGATATCTGCGGGATTTCCCGCGATTTAGTGCAAATCAATTTAGTTAGCAAAACGCCCAAAGTTCTGCCAATGTTTAGCGACAAACTCCGCGACATAGCGCAATCAAAGCTAAAAAAGTTAGGGGTGAATCTCATAGTGGGCGAAGTGGTGGAGGTGCAAAAAGATGGCGCAATTATCAAATGTGGCGATTGCGTAAGCAAGATAAGTGCGCATACAACCATTTGGTGTGCTGGAGTAAAGGGCAATGAAGTTATCGGCGCAAGTGAGTTTGAATCGCACAATGAGCGCATAAAAGTCAATGAATTTTTGCAGATTCCACGCGCGGAGCATATTTTTGTCATCGGTGATTGCGCTATTGCCACACAGCGCGATATTATCCACGCTCCCACCGCGCAACTAGCCAATCAAATGGGCGAATTTGTGGCTTTTAGATTGATTGATTTGGCGCGTGGTAGGCAAATCAAAACGGCTTTTAGATTTAGCCACAAAGGGACGGTTTGCTCTATCGGGCATACGGACGGCGTGGGCTTTGTCTTTGGGCTAAGCGTGTGGGGCGAGATTGCGGCGTTTTTCAAAAATATGATAGAAAATAAGTGGATTCTTAGCATTGGTGGGCTGAAAAATGTCCTAAAAAAAGGGCAGTTTCGCTTTAGAAGTAGCTCATAAATGCTATAACAAAAAATACAAGGAATTTAATATGGATTTTGATAGAATTGAAGCAGAAATGATTGCTTGTGTTGCGCTTTGCATAAATGATTTTAATAACGAGATAAAAGACATTTTGCTAGTAAATAGCGCAAATGTGGAATTGCTAAAAATGCTAACGCACTTTAGCGTGAAAGTGCATTGTGTAGGGCTAAATCGCACTAATTTTATAGCCAATCAAAGCGCGAATCTTAGCGCGGAATCAATGGCAAAAATGGCATTTTATGATTTGGCAATCAATCTAAAAGTGCATAAATTTGATGTGATTATTGACTTAAAAAATAACAGCGCGGAAAACTATCAAAAAATGCTAAAAAATAACGGAATTTTGATAATGAATTTGGAATCATTGGGGGCGGAAAATATAGCGCGAAAAAATGCGAATTTTAATGTGCTAATGCCTTTTAGATTGCAGTCGTGGGGAAGCGATGATTTGCACAAACGGCGCGAAAAATACTATCTTTTTGCGTCAAATAAATTTCACCCGATTGCGGATTTGTCCCTGCAGAAGGTGGATTTGCTCGATGATTTACAATACTGCAATGCAAAAATTTATGAGGGCGCATTTGCCTTGCCAAACTATCTAAAGGCAGAGTTAAAGGGCGTAGTTAGGAATTAAAAAGGTAATTTGTGGCTTTAGCCACGAATCTAAATTATAGGCGAATCAATGTCTCAAAGGCGAATTAAAATAACCTTACTTAGTAGATTAGAGTCTGTGGGGTTAGGAGGACTCTACTTTTTGCGAAAGCAAAACGAAACAAAAACTTTTGCAAGGATTCGCACTTCGTGCGGATTTATTTTGTTTTGGATTGCTTCGGCAATAAATTGCCTCGCAATGACGGAATATTACAATTTTGCGCTTGATTCGTAGCTGATTCGCAACGCGAATCGCAATTCGCAGAATTTGCGAACGAAGTGAAGTAACCATCGAAGTAATGGCGGTGTGGCTTTTGTATTTGTGAAAAATTTTCAAGGAAACTTCGTTTTGAGCGATGAGACTAGACTAATGGTCTGCGAACGCCCAAAAAGTTTCACAAGTGCGAAATTGCATACCTGAGACACAAATTATATCCACGCAAAAAGACAAACGCGCTTTATTTAAAACAACGGCTTTGACATAACTTTCGGTATCTCTAACCCCATTAGTTTTAGCACACTTGGTGCGATATTATTTAGTCCGCCGTATTCCACGCGATTCACGCTACTATCCACCACAAAGCACCACACGAATCCCACCGTGTGATTTGTCAAAATCTTGCCGTTTTCATCTTTCATTTTCTCGCAATTCCCGTGGTCGCTGGTGATTATGACGGCGTAATCCTGCGCCCTAGCGCATTCCAAGATTCGCCCAAGCTCCCTATCCACCGCCTCGACAGCCTTTATACACGCTTCATAATTCCCCGTATGCCCCACCATATCGCCATTTGCGAAATTCACCACGACAAAATCGCTTTTATTTTTCATCGCATCACACACCGCATCGCACACCGCCTCCGCGCTCATCTCTGGCTTTAAATCATAGGTTTTGACTTTGGGCGAAGGGATTAGCACACGATTTTCACCCTTTAAAATATCCTCCTTGCCACCATTAAAAAAGAAAGTTACATGCGCGTATTTCTCCGTCTCAGCGATATGACTTTGGGTGAGATTATGTGCGCTAATGATTTCAGCCAAAGTCTCACTCACATTTTCTTTTGGGAATAGCACAGGATAGCTAAATTTCGCATCATACTCGCACATACAAAGGATTTTTATATCGCGTCTCTCGCGCTCAAACTCGCTAAAGTTTTCCTCACCCAAAGCGCGGATAATCTCTCTCGCCCTATCGCTACGAAAATTCGTAAAGATAAAGCCCTCGCCGTCCTTAATTCCGCTAAAGTCCCCAAAACTCGCAGGATTGATAAATTCATCAGTGATATTGTCCTCAAACTGCGCTTTTATGTAATCAATCGGGGCTAAATCCACACGATTCGCGCCATTTGCGATTGTGTTATAAGCCACTTTTACGCGCTCCCAGCGATTATCCCTATCCATTGCGTAAAATCTCCCGCAAATGGTGGCAAGTTTCACGCACTCACTTTGCGCATCTAAAATTTGGCTTATAAATTTTGGTGCAGATAATGGCGGAATGTCGCGTCCATCGGTGATTGCGTGAATCCACACTTTTTTTCCCATAGATTCCAAAATCTTTGCTAAGCCAAGCAAATGCGAAATATGCGAATGCACCCCGCCATCGCTTACAAGCCCACATAGATGAATCACTTCCAAATCTTTGGCGAAATCCAAAAGTGTCGCATTTTGCGCAAGTTCGCCTGATTCAAGACTACGCGTGATTTTTACTAAGTCCTGATACAGCACACGCCCTGCGCCCATACACATATGCCCCACTTCGCTATTGCCCATTTGCCCTTTGGGTAGCCCGATTTCTTCGCCAAAGCTACACAAAAGCGAATGTGGCGCATTTGCAAAAAGCCAATCATAAGTGGGCTTTTTAGCGTTTGCAAAGGCGTTCCATTTATTCGATTCGTTTAAGCCGATGCCGTCAGTTATCACCAAAACTACTCTTTTTTTCATTTGTAAATTTTCCTTAAAAAATTGCTAAATTTTAAAGTATAATTATGCTTTAATTTTCATCAATATTCAAGGTTTATTTATGCTTTATTATTTATATTCCGCATTTGGTGTTAATATTTTTCAATACATTTCATTTCGGGCTGGGTTAGCCTTTATCGTGGCGTTTGGGCTGTGCGTGTTTTTCTATCCTAAGTTCATCATTTGGGCGAAGCTTAAACGCGCCGCACAGCCGATTTCAAGCTCACTGCCGATTCACAAAATCAAAGCAAATACGCCCACAATGGGCGGAGTGGTATTTATCACCGCGAGTGTTTCTACGAGTTTGCTTTGCGCGAATTTTGTGAATCTATATGTGCTTTTGGGCGTTTTGACTTTGCTATTATTTGGGCTTGTCGGCATTGAAGATGATTACAAAAAAATATCGCAAAAAAGCAATCGTGGCATTTCGGCAAAGAGCAAGTTTATCGCGCTAAGCGTGATTTCGTTTTTTATCTCGCTGTGCTTATTTTTGGGCGAACATAATAGCAATTTGTATGTGCCGTTTTTGAAAAACTATGTGGTGAATATGAGCTATTTTGCGGTGCTTTTTTGGACGCTGGTGTTTATTAGCTCAAGCAACGCGGTAAATATCACAGATGGACTTGACGGACTTGCCACAGTGCCTAGCATTTGCGCCATTACTACGCTTAGCATTTTCGTGTGGTTAGCGGGAAATGCCGTATTTAGCACATATTTGCTTTTGCCAAAAACAATCGGCGTGGGCGAACTTGTCGTAGTCTCATCGGCGTTGCTTGGCTCACTCTTTGGCTTTTTGTGGTATAACTGCTATCCTGCGCAAGTTTTTATGGGCGATAGCGGGAGCTTGTCAATCGGCGGATTCATCGCATATATGGGCATCGTAACGAATAATGAGATTTTGCTAATCCTAATTTGCTTTATTTTTGTGATAGAAACGCTAAGCGTGATTTTGCAAATCGGTAGCTACAAAATGCGCCACAAAAAAATCTTTCTAATGTCGCCCATTCATCATCACTTTGAAGTCAAAGGGTGGAGCGAGAATAAAATCATCATTCGCTTTTGGATTATCGCGCTACTAAGCAACCTTTTGGCACTTTTAAGCCTAAAGATTCGCTAAGGATTCGTGGTTTTTGGGGGCGGATTCGTGGCAAAGATGAGAGATTTTTTAAAAAGTAGGGTTGCAAAATATAAGCGCGTGAATCTGCTAGGACACGGCAAAATTATGAGAGATTTAAGCAAATTTCTTACGCCTTGCGATATTTATGATGATAAATTTAGCGAAATTTCGCGCGATGAGTTTGGCAATCGCCTAATGCCTAGCAAAGAGATTTTAAATCTTAGCCCAAGTGAGCGCGATTCGTCATTATCTATTATCTCCCCGGGGATTCCGCCACATAGCTTTTTAGCGCAAAATGCGCCCAATATCATTAGCGAGTATGATTTTTTCGCGCCTATAATGCCGCGCAGTGTGTGGATTAGCGGGACAAATGGCAAAACCACCACAACGCAAATGACTACGCTTTTACTGCGTGATTTGGGGGCGCAAAGCGGTGGCAATATCGGCACTCCGCTGTGTAATTTGGATTTGGGGGATTCGTGTGATTTGGGCGAATCAGATTCAAGTGATTCGTGTGAATCTCGCAAGGATTCAAGCAAAAATGCGACAGATTCGCCCAAATCACGCAAAGATTCACGCCTTTGGATTTTAGAGACTAGCTCATTTATGTTGCATTATACAAATGTCGCAAAGCCCGACATTTACGCGCTTTTGCCCATTACCTATGACCATATTTCGTGGCATAGCGATTTTGAAAGCTATGTCGCTTCCAAGCTAAAGCCGCTGTCGTTGATGAGCGCGGAAACAAGCGCGATTATCCCAAAAATCTACGCCGATTCGCAAGAAGCTAAAGCCTTTAAAGGCAAACTTTATCTCTATGACAGCACCGAATCTTTGGCAAATCTCTTTGGTATAGATGCGAAAAAACTGCGCTTTAAGGGCGCGTTTTTGATGGATAGCATTCTCGCACTTGCTATTTCTAGCCTACTTACGGGCAAAATCGACTATGATTTAATCAACTCTTTTAAGATTGATAGCCACAAAATCGAGGAATTTTTTGACGCCAAAAATCGCCTTTTTGTCGATGACAGCAAGGCTACGAACATTTCGGCGGTGGAGGAAGCGCTAAAGATTTATAAGGATAAATTTATTTTTTTGATTTTGGGCGGGGATAATAAGGGCGTGAGTCTTGCGCCACTTGTGGAAATTTTGCGTTTCTATCGCCTAAAAGTCTTTGCAATCGGCGCGTGTGAAAATCATATAGGCGATTTATGTGCAGAATGTGGCATTGAATGCGAAATATGTGGCGATTTGCAAAATGCGGTGGCAAAAATCAAAAGCGAGTTTAACGACACGCAAAACCAAATCTGCCTTTTAAGCCCAGCGTGTGCGAGTTTAGACCAATTCAAATCCTACGCCGAACGCGGAAATCTATTTAAAAAATATGCGTTAGAATAATTTTAATCTAACCACGAATCTATGTATTCTCCCCGTCATACTGAGCCTTTAAAAAAGGCGAAGTATCCACTTTGGCGAATTGTGAATCAAGGGCGAATCGCTCACTTTAGGCGAATCTATCCACAATCAAAAGTTTTTGTTTCGTTTTGCTTTCGTAAAAAGTAGAACCCCTCTACTCTCTCGTTATTGTAAGGAGAATCGTAGATTCGCCCAAAAATTTACACCACATTTAAGCATTTTGCGCTATAATCGCGCGTTTTCAAATAATATAAATCAAAGGATTGACTATGGAAAATCGTAGAGCATTTTTATCAAACTCGGCGAAATTAGGCGCGTTAGCGTTATTTGGCGGATTTGTCAGCACTAGCGCAAATGCCAAAAGCACAAAAGCCAAAGAGCCACAAATGCAATTTGTAACGCTAAATAATGGCGCAAAAATGCCTATTTTAGGGCTTGGCACTTCTAGGCTCACAGGCATAGATGGGCAAGTAGCGATATTACAAGCCATAAAAGTGGGCTATCGGCTCATCGACACGGCGCAAATGTATGGCAACGAGGAGCAAGTCGGCAATGCCGTAGCCGAATCTGGCGTGAATCGCGCTGAATTTTTCATCACCACCAAACTTTCAAGCGATATGACTTACGATGAGACGATGAAAAGTTTTGAAGTTTCGCTTAAAAAATTGCAAATGGATTTCGTGGATTTGTTGCTCATTCACCGCAATTACGGCAATTCAAGGGAAATGTATAAAGCGATGGAGCAACTCCACAAAGACGGGCGCGTAAAATCGCTTGGGCTATCAAACTTTAACGCAAAGGCGTTCGCGGACTTTGTGAAAGATTGTGAGGTGATTCCAGCGGTAAATCAATGCCAAACGCATATCTTTCATCAGCAAAAGCCCTTGCGCAAGGCTATGGAAAAATATAAGACGAAATTAGAATCGTGGAGTCCCTTTGTGGCGGGGAAAGATGACTTTTTCAACAATCCCACGCTAATGAAAATCGCCAAAAAATACAATAAATCCGTAGCGCAGGTGGCACTGCGATTTTTGATACAGCAGGGCATAATCGTCATTCCCAAAAGCTCGAAGTTAGAGCGATTGCAGGAAAATTTCAGCGTATTTGACTTTAAACTATCGCCAAGCGACATAAAAACGCTTAGCGCAATGGATAAGAACGAATCGCAATTTTCGTGGGACAGCTAGGCGAATTTTTGTGAGCGAATCTGCGAATATTGGGCGAATTTGGCGAATCTAATATAGCGCAAATCTCATCAAAAGATTCGCCGTATTCGCGCTACAAAAGTCATTTAAAAAAAAGCCACTAAAAATTTACTTTTTATTTATAAAGCTATGATTTTTGTGTATAATTCCGTTTTGCTTTTGCGAAAACCTTAAAATACAATACTAGGAAGGCATTTTGAAATCATTTATCGAGTTAGTGTTAGAGTTTGTGGCGGCGTTTTTTGAGTTTTTTATGAGGCGTCCAAAGCTGGTGCAGGGCATTTTGGGGATTGTAGTGTTTATTGTGCTAGTGAAATTGGCGTTTAATTTTTTCAACGACAACCGCATCGAGGCGCAAGTGGCGATGGCTAGGACAGATATTGCAAATGCCTTGCGCAAAGTGCAGACAGAAATTTATGTGCAAAACCTAAGCGTTGAGGAGGGATTCACGCCACTTAAATACAAATCGTGGGGCGAATTTATCATCGATGTCTCGGGGCTAGATAAGTCGCGCTGGGTGGCTACGGAATTTGGAATGCGAATCGTTACAAAAGTCAAAGGCGGTATGTTAGAGTGCAAGGGCGATTATTTTTACATTGACACCAAAGAGGGCAAACTCATTTTCGCCCCTAGCAAAATCACTAACGAAGTCTCATTTTGCAAAGCACTAAAAGATTCCTACAAAGACAAAGACAGCGAAATAAATCTAAGGGCTTATTCATCGCAATACTAAATGTCAATCATTTTTGATAATCTGCTAATGTTAGCTCCACTGGCTGGGTGGAGCGATTTGCCCTTTCGTAGCGTGGTAAAAAAATTTGGCGTGGATATAACGGTTAGCGAGATGATAAGCTCTTACGCACTAAACTACAACACCGCCAAAACGCTAAAAATGATAGAAAAATCCCCCCTCGAATCGCCCTTTAGCGTCCAAATCTCAGGCAACAAAGAGGAAGTCATCGCGCGAAGCGTGGAAATATTAAACGCGCAAGATGGCATTGATATAATTGACTTAAATTGCGGTTGTCCAGCACCCAAAGTCAGCTCACACGGCAATGGCAGCGGTTTGCTAAAAGATTTAAATTTACTCGTGCGATTAGTTGCCACCATAAAAAAGCACTCAAATAAGCCCTACACAAGCCTAAAAGTGCGCTTAGGCTTTGATAAAAAAATCCCCCTTGAATTAGCCTCTGCCATAAATGACAGCGGGGCGGACTTTGTGGTGGCACACGGACGCACAAAAGTCGATGCCTACAAAAAAGAGCGAATCGATTATAACGCAATCGCGCTAATGCGCGAAAATCTCCGCATTCCCTTAATCGCAAATGGCGAAATTGATTCCTACCAAAAAGCAAAGGAAGTGTTAGCAATCACAGGCGCAAATGGGCTTATGATAGGACGCGCCGCGCTTAAATGCCCTTGGATTTTTTATCAGCTAAAGCACAATGAATCTACACCGCCAAATCTCATAAAACGCGACATTGTGTTAGAGCATTTTGATAATATGATTGCCTTTTATGGGGCGCGTGGGTGCATTA
>JBNMJF010000011.1:0-15980 GCA_050873665.1 Helicobacteraceae bacterium | reverse complement strand
TTTCATTAGCACATTGGAAATGGAGCTTGATTCAGGCACGATGATTAGCTCCCGCACGAGCTTTGATAAATCCCTCTTATTATCCTTGCTAATAGTTGCCTGAAGCAAATCGCGTATGTGAATCATACCCACCACATTGTCCTTGCCCTCTTTGCAGTAAGGATAGCGTGTGTGATTCGTATCACGCACAATTTGGATATTTTCCTCATACGAGTTGTCCGCAAAAAGGCACACAATGTCTTTGCGTGGCGTCATAATCTCTTTTGCCGTAGTGTCGCTAAAATCAACAGCGTTTTTAAGGATTTCGCTTTCAATGCTATCCAAATATCCGCCTTTTAGGCTTTCGCCGATTATGATTTTGATTTCCTCATCACTATGCGCGTTTTCGTTTTCATCAACTGCTTCAATGCCGATTCGCCGTAAAAAAAATCCGCTCATCATCTCAAAGCTCTTTATCACGGGGAAAAACACATTGCGGAATAAATATAGCGGTTTTGCCACAAAGAGCGTGGATTGCTCGGCTTTTGCAATGGCAATGGACTTTGGCACAAGCTCACCAAATACAATATGTAAAAATGTGATGATTGTAAATGCGATGACAAAGCTAACCGAATGCAACAAAATCGTATTGTCCCCAAAAAAGCTACCAAACGCCTTGTATAGCACCTTTGCAATGGCTGGTTCGCCCAGCCACCCAAGTGCTAGTGATGAAAGCGTGATTCCTAGCTGTGTGGCGGATAAATAAGTATCTAGGGATTTGGTGATTTTAAGCGAGAGCTTCGCATTTGCTTTATTTTTCTTAGCCAATTCTTCGAGTTTCGAGCGACGCACCTTGACAATCGCAAACTCCGATAAGACAAAAAACCCATTCAACGCGACAAAAAACAATGCCAATATTATCATTAGCAACTGACTCGGCGAACTATCCAAAATAATCCTTTTGCTTGTAGATTTTTGTAAAAAGCGTGGAAATTATAGCTTAAAATAAAAAATCTTACCTTAAAGGCAAAAATCTAAGTTGCGTTTTGGCTAAAAATCGCTAGAATCTCGCTTTTTTATAATATTTCCTAAAGGCAACACTATGATAATAATCCCAGCTAGGCTTAAATCCACGCGATTACCAAATAAATTATTGCTCCCACTTGGCGGAATCCCGCTCATTATCCGCACCGCAAAAAACGCCGAGAAAATCGATGATACAATCGTGGCGTGTGATGATGAGGCGATTTTGGAGGTTTGCAAGGCGCATAAGATTCACGCGGTTTTGACTTCGCCCTTGCATTCAAGTGGCACGGATAGATGCGCGGAAGTGGCGCGTGAGCTAGATTTGCCACGCAATGAAATTGTGGTGAATCTGCAAGGCGATGAGCCATTTTTAGAGGAAACCGTGGTTGAATCGCTTATCGATTCAATGCGCCACACGCATTTTATGGCGAGTTGCTACAAAGAAATCAGCGCGGTGGAAGCGGCGGATTCAAACCTTGTCAAAGCTGTGATTAGCAATGATAATTTCGCGCTTTATTTTTCGCGCAGTGTGATACCTTTTAAACGCGAAGATTCGGCGAATGCTCCGTCATTGCGAGGCAAAGCCGAAGCAATCCACGAATCAAAATTGGATTGCCACGATTCGGCTATCGCCGAATCTCGCAATGACAAAGTAAGTGGCGGAGAATCTAGCCAAAAATACAACGGACACATAGGCATTTACGGCTTTTTTGCTTGGAGTTTGGCGGAATTTTGCGCCTTGCCAAAATCTCCTTTGGAATCCATTGAGAAGTTAGAGCAACTCCGCGCCCTGTGGCATAGAAAGGAAATCTTTATGACAAAAGTTAGCACCAAATCTATCGGCATTGACACGGAGGTGGATTACAAAAACGCACAAAAAATTATGGGAGATTTGTAAATGAAAATCATCGATTTAAAGCCACTAGATAAGGACGCGTTGGAAAATATCGGCTTGGAATGGCACACAGACGCGGATAATACGCCCTATATCGCAAATGAGGCGGTGGAGATTAGCAAGGCGGAGGCGGAGGCGTTTTACAACGCGGGGAACGAACTTTATGATATGTTTGTGGAGGCTGGGGAATTCGTCATCAAAAATAATCTTTTCTTTGAGCTAGATATTCCCACAATGCTTGTGGATACAATCAAGCAAAGCTGGGAAAATGAAGTGCATTGGCATATTTATGGGCGATTTGACTTTGCTGGAGGATTTGATGGAAAGCCCATAAAATTGCTAGAGTTTAACGCCGATACGCCGACACTGCTTTATGAATCCGCGCTAATTCAGTGGGCTTTGCTAAAGCATAATAAAATGGACGCCGATTCGCAATTCAACGATATTTTTGAGTGCATTAGCGATAATTTTAAGCGAATGATTACGCTAGGCGGGGATTTATCAAAGTTTGATGAAATGTATGAGGGCTGGAGCGTGTTATTTTCAAGCATTCGTGGCAATAGCGAAGAAGAGCGCACTACCAAATTTTTGCTTGAGTGCGCAAAAAATGCTGGGCTAAAGACGGAATTTTGCTACATTGATGAGGTTAGCTTTGATGAGAATAATGGCGCATTTTACGGCGATTCGCAGTATGAATTTCTTTTTAAACTCCTGCCGTGGGAGATTATTAGCATTGATGAGCCTGAACTTGCGATGTTAATCAACAAAATGATTGCAAACAAAAATACGATTTTTCTAAATCCCGCCTACACGCTACTTTTTCAAAGCAAACGAATGCTAAAAATTTTATGGGATTTATTCCCCAATCACCCGCTTTTGCTTGAATCTAGCTATGCGCCCTTGCAAGGCAAAAAGCAAGTCAAAAAAGTCTCATTTGGAAGGGAAGGCGCAAATGTGGAAATAGTGGATTCAGAGGGCGCGATTTTATCCAAAAGAGATGGCGAATACGGCAACTACAAGCCACTCTATCAAGAATTTTACGAGCTAAATAGTGCAAACGGCGCATTTTATCAGCCCAATGTCTTTTTTGCTTATGAATCCTGCGGACTTGGAATCCGCAAAGGCGGGGATATAATGGATAATATGTCAAAATTCGTGGCGCATTATTTGAAGTGAAAATTTTAAAATAAGGGGAATTTATGGATTTTAATAAGATTTGGGCGAATCTAAGGCGCATTTTGTCATCATTATTGCATAAAAATGCAATAAATTATCATTTATTATTGGCGGTTAGTTTATTTAGTATTTTGTGGTTTTATAATGATGAAGTTTGGCTAAGGGTGGGCGATTTTGTCGAATCTAGCAACGAATCGCCACTCTTAAAGCCACTCACATTTTTTACCATATTTTTGCTGCTTTGGCTAATGGCAGAAATCTTATGTGCGCGAATCTACGCTAAGTTTTTCATCGCATTGCTATTTTTCATAGCTGGAATTGCGGGATATTTCATAGATTTATTGCATATTGAGATGAACGCAGACATTATCGGCGCGGTTTTACAGAGCGATTCGCGTGAAGTTAGCGACTTTTTAACGCCAAAAATAGCACTGCATTTGGTGCTTTTCGTAGGAATTCCGCTAATTGCGCTATATTTTATTAAAATCGCCAAGCAACCGCTAAAATCCGCGCTGTTGCAAAAATGCGCTATTATCGCAAGTTTGCTTGTCGCTATATCTGCGCTTTATCTTACGCAAGGACAGCAAATCATTATGGCATTTAAAAATCAAAAGCTAATCCTTGTGGCAAATCCATTCGCACCCATTCGCGCGGTCGCCGACTACACAATCAAAGCGATTCGCACTCCAAGCACCTACACGGCGTTAGGCGATGATGCGATTACAAGTGCGAAAGATAAAATCTTTGTCCTTGTCATTGGCGAATCGGCAAGGGCGCAAAACTTCGCATACAGCGGATATGAGCGCGACACGAATCCGCACACAAAAAATATAAAAAATCTCATTTTATTTTAGCGATTTTGCGTCTTGTGGCGTGATTACGGCGATTTCTGTGCCTTGTATGCTGACAACCTACACGCACAAAAATTACAAACGCAATCTCTCGCATTACAGCGATTCGCTGCTAGATGTCGCGCAAAAGGCGGGATATGAGACATTTTGGATTAGCAATAATGGCGGAGCGTGTATAGGTGGCGTATGTGAGCGATTACCAAAAGACAATGTGATTTATTTTAACAAACAAGGGCAAATGGACGGCGATATGTTAGCTACGATTGAGCGCGTAATAGCGCGACATAGCCAAAGCACCGCCCAAATTGGGGGGGGGGGGAATCGCCTAAAACAATCTAGCGATTCGCGCAACGATTCAAACACACGCGATTTAAAAAGCGATTCAAACAACGCATTCATAGTTATTCAACTACTAGGAAGCCACGGGGCGCGATATGATTTGCGCTATCCAAAGGAATTTGAGATTTTTACGCCCACTTGCAAAAGCGATGAGCTAAGCAAATGCGACAAAGCACCCATTCGCAATGCTTATGACAACTCGCTAATTTACACGGATTTTGTCGTGGCGCAAATCATCAAAATGCTACAATCAAGCACCACGCAGGATTCGGTGCTGTGGTATATAAGCGACCACGGCGAATCGCTTGGCGAATACAATCAATATATGCACGGCGGATTGCCCTACACAATCGCACCAAACGCACAAAAGCAAGTGCCGTCTTATTTTTGGTTTAAAGATTCGCATAATTTACATTATGATATTTTAAAATCGCGCAAGGACAAAGCCTACTCGCAGGATTTTGTCTTTCACACGCTTTTGAAATTGCTAGAGATTCGCACAAAGGATTATGATAAATCGCTTGATATGGTAAAGTAGGGCATTTAGCGCAAAAACTCACATAATTGCGATATATTTGTGGGATTTTATGCTACAATTTCGCTTTTAGTTTCAAAGGATTATGATGATAGTTAGGATTCCAGCCACGAGCGCGAATTTAGGACCGGGCTTTGACAGCTTAGGACTTGCACTTTGCCTATACAACGACTTCCAAGTCAAGCCATCAATCCTACAAAGTATCAAAATCAAAGGCGAGGGCGAGGGAATCCCAAAGCTAATCAAAGACAATAATTTCATCAAAATCTTTAAAGAAACTTGCGATTTTTTGCAAAATGGCGAATCCGCGCCAAATCCCACGAATCGCGCCCAAAATCGCAAGGCATTAGACTCTAAAGATTCAAAGCCAAAAGCACCAGATTCAAAGCCCACAAAGCCACTCAAAGCAAATATTTTGCAGAAAAATTTTAGCTATTATTTGGAAAATCACATTCCCATTTCGCGCGGACTTGGCTCTAGCTCGGCGGTGATTGTGGGGGCGATTGTTTGCGCGTATCAAATGCTTGGCGTGAAATACACCAAAGATATTATCATAAATAAGGCGTTAAAATACGAAAAACACCCCGATAATATCACACCAGCGGTTAATGGCGGATTCAATGTCGCTATGCTAAAAAATAATCGCGTTTTTTATGTGAAAACTAAGATTGCAAACGATATTAAGGCGGTTGTGGTGATTCCCAATAAGCCTATTTCCACGCGCCACTCACGCAGGGCGATTCCCAAAACTTTGCCATTGCAAGATGCGGTATTTAATCTCTCCCGCGCATCGATGATTGCATCAATTTTTGCCCAAAAGCGGTGGAATCTGCTAAAAGTCGTGGGCGAAGATAAGATTCACCAAGATTTGCGTATGGGGCTTTTTCCCGCACTTTTTTCTGTGCGAAAAGAGGCGATGAAAAATGGCGCGTTAATGAGTGTGTTATCTGGCAGTGGTTCGAGTTTTTTAAACATTTGCTACCGCGATGATGCGCACAAAATCGCCACCGCTTTGGCGAATAAATTTAGCGAATTTCGTGTGTTAGAGTTAGAATTCGATAATAATGGCATAAGCATTTTATAGTATAATGGCGGATTTTATAAATGGCAAAAGCGATAAAAACGCGAATGTGTGTCGCGTGTCGGGGGCGATTTTCGCAAAATAGTTTGCTAAGATTGCAAGTGGATAATGGCGAAGTTGTCCCATTTCGCGGATTTGGGCGGAGCTTTTATCTATGCGATTCGTGCTTAGGGGCGAAAAATTGCGACAAAATTGTAGGCAAAATTTTTAAGATAAATCACACAAAGGAGATAGCGCAAATATGGCAGAGCAAAAAGTAAAAGTGGCGGACATTGCCCTAGAATTGGGAATGCAAACAAAGGAAATCCTAGCCAAAGCAGCTGAGATTGACATTATCATAAAAAGCGTCCAAAGTAGCGTTACTTCGGCAGATGCGGAGATTATCTACAATTATATCGCAACGGGCAAAGTCCCTGAAATTCCCACCAAAAAAGAAACCAAAAAAGCCACCAAAACAACCACCACAAAGGCAAAAACCGCGACAAAAAAGACTGCCGAATCTAAAGATGAAAAAGACGCTAAAGTTTCAAAAGAGACAAAAGAAACTAAAGCCAAAAAAACTACGGCAAAGAAAAGCACTAAGGATTCAAGCGCAGATTCGGCAAAAGATTCGGCAGATTTAGGCGAATTAAGCGAAACAAAAAGCACAAAAACCAAAAAAGCAAAAGATTTAGCCGAATCCACCGCCAAAGATTCCAAAAAATCCACCGCAAAGCCAAAAAAAGCCACCGAATCTAAAGCCGAATCTGAATCTAAAATAGATTCAAGCGAAAAATCCATAAGCGAATCCGCCCCTACAAAAGCCCCGCAAGAAGTTAAAAAAATAGAGACTAGAAAAATCATCATAATCTCTAAAAACACGCCACAAGCGCAAACGCACAAATCCACCAAAGAGCAACTAAGCAAGGCGCGGGATTTGCGTGATAAGATTTTGCACCCTAGCGCGGATTTTGGCGATGATGAGGGCGCACCGAAATTCAAATCCAAAAAAGACAAGAAAAAAGAAGCCGCCAAAAAGATTCACACAAATGAGCAACGAATCGACTTAAATCGCAATTTGGGCGATACGGCAACCGATGATGACGATGATGAGGTAATGCTACTTGATTTGCGCGATGATGAGAAAAGCGAAAAGGCGGAGGATAGGAGTGAGGGGCGAATCACCGATAGGATTCACATTCAACGCGCTAATCCGTGGTTTTTTGATAGCGTCTCAAGGGAGCGTAAGAAAAAAGGGCGCGGTTTCCATAAACGCGAAGCGCAAAGGGCGCAAAGTGCGAGTGTAGCGCAAAAAGATGAAGTGGTGAAAATCCCTGAGGGCATTCGTGTGTATGAATTTGCCGATAAGGTGGGGCTAAAAATCACGGACATTATCTCTACGCTCTTTAAAATGGGCGAAATGGTAACCAAAAACGACTTTTTGGACGGAATGCGCGTGGAGATTTTGGCGGAGGAATTTGGGCTAAAGATTGAGAGCGTAAAGGCAAACGAGGAGTTAGAATATTTAGAGGCGCAAAGCGAAAATGCCACGCAAAATCTCATCACGCGTCCGCCTGTGGTAACCATTATGGGGCACGTAGACCACGGCAAAACTTCGCTTTTAGATTATATCCGCGAATCGCGCGTTACAAAAACAGAGAGCGGGGGAATCACCCAGCACATAGGCGCGTATATGGTGGAGAAAAATGGCAAGGCAATCACATTTATTGACACGCCCGGGCACGAAGCATTTGCAGCTATGCGCTCACGCGGTGCGCAAGTAACAGACATTGCCATAATCGTAATTGCCGCAGATGATGGCGTAAAAGAGCAGACAAAAGAGGCTTTGGCTCACGCTAAGGATTCGCAAGTGCAGATGATAATTGCGATGAATAAGATGGACAAAGAGGGCGCGAATCCCGACAAGCTAAAAACCGAAATGGCGGAAATTGGCTATATGCCGAGCGATTGGGGCGGGACGCTAGACTTTGTGCCTGTGAGTGCGAAAAGTGGCGCGGGGATTGATGAGTTGCTAGATACGATTTTGATTCAAGCTGAGCTACTCGAGCTAAAGGCGGATACGCTATCTCAACCAAAGGCTGTCGTGCTAGAGGGAAGCCTAGATAAGGGCAAAGGTCCCGTTGTAACGGCAATCGTGCAAGAGGGCATTTTAAAAGTAGGCGACAGCGTGGTGGCAGACACGGCTTATGGTAAGATTCGCGCGATGATAAAGGATAATGGCGAACGAGTAGGCGAACTAAAGCCCTCCGAAGTGGCACTCATAACAGGACTAAATGAAGTGCCAAGCGCGGGAGCGATTTTGGTAGGGGTGGATAGCGAATCCAAAGCAAAAGAATACGCAATGAAGCGCAAATCCTATCTCCGCACCAAAGAATTAAGCCGTAGCACGAAGGTTTCATTAGATGAGCTAAGCTCTGTTGTCGCAAGTGCTAGGCTAAAGCCACTGCATTTGATTATCAAAGCCGACACGCAGGGCAGTTTGGAAGCTATCAAAGTCTCGCTTGAATCCCTAAGCAATGATGAAATCAAAGTCAATATCATCGCCTCAAGCGTGGGAAATATTACCGAGAGCGACATTGACATAGCCCAAAGCAGTGAAGATTGCTATATTTTGGGCTTTAATGTAAAGCCACTAGGGAAAATCAAAAGCAAAGCAAAAGAAATGGGCGTCTCAATCAAAAGCTACTCAATCATCTATGATTTAGTCGATGAAGTCAAAGCCACAATCGCGCAAATGATGAGCCCAATCGTGCAAGAGGAAATCATCGGCAATGTCGAAGTGCGCGACATTTTCAGCGTGGGCAAAGATAGCGTCATCGCAGGGTGCTTTGTAGTCAATGGAGCGGTGCATCGCAATGACAAAGTGCGCTTACTGCGCGGTGGCAAGGTGCTACACACGGGCAATATCTCATCACTCAAGCGATTTAAAGACGATGTCAAAGAAGTCAGCAAGGGCTATGAGTGCGGGATAATGTTAGATTCGTTTAATGACATAAAGCTAGGCGATAGCTTTGAAATCATCAAAGAGACGCTTAAACCAAAGCAACTATAACAGCGAGTAACGGCGTGAATATCAAGCTACTAAAGGCGCAGTCGATTTTGCAAGAGGCTTTGCAAGAGGCTTTGTTTGATTTAGAGGACAATAGATTGCGAAATATGGCTGTTACGCGCGTGGAATGTTCGCGTGGTAAGGAAATCGCGCGGGTTTTTTTGGATAAAAATTCGCTAGGTGATATGGAGGCGACAAACGCGCTAAAATTGTTAAAAAAGGCTAGTGGCGTGATTCGCGCGAATCTCCAAGCGCAATTATCGTGGTATAAGACGCCAAATCTAATTTTTGAAATTGATGATAGTTTGGAGAAAATTAACAAGATAGAGAGTATTTTTAAAGCGATTCATAGTAAAAATGGCAATTCGCCATTAGAATTGCATTCCGTAGATTCGTCATTGCGAGGCGAATCTATGGATTCACCGAATCAATCCACCTCCGATTCGTCATTGCGAGGGCGAATCGTAGATTCGCACGAAGCAATCCACGAATCTGAAAGTGAAAAGCAACAATGATTGACTCCAAACTCCACTCCCAAATCGCCCAAATTGTCGAATCTGAAGGCTACACGCTTTTTGACATTGAAGTCGTGCGTGAAAATGACAATCTCATTTTGCGCGTTTGCATTCATAGCCCAAAAGGCATAGCGCACGATGATTGCCAAAAGATTAGTGAGATTATTTCCCCGCTGCTTGATATTTATGAGCCTTTTGAGGGCGCGTATTTGCTTGAGGTGAGCTCTCCGGGGATTGAACGAATCCTAAGCAAACCGCAACATTTCCGCTGTTTCGTGGGGCAGAAAATCCAAATTACGCTAAGCGATAAAAGCAAAATTTGCGGGATTTTGGATAGTGCGGACGAATCGCGCTTTACGATAGATGGCGAATCTTACGCGTATAGCGATATTAAAAAGGCAAAAAGCATTTTTGAATGGAATTAGTGCGATTTAATGCTGATTTTTATATGGATTTGGCACTGCGCTGTGCGTGGGATTCGCAACTACTCGCATTGCCAAATCCAAGCGTGGGTGCGCTTATTTTGGATAAAAATGGGCGCATTATCGCGCTTAGCGCACATTCCAAATGCGGTGAGCCACACGCCGAGCTAAAAGCGTGTAAAAACGCCTACATTGCGCTAAAAGGCGATGATTTTAAGACTTTGCAAAGCCTAAATAGCGCGAGTGAAATCTATGATTTTTTGCTGAAAAACCACAAGGGCATTTTGCGCGATTGCAGTATTTTCATAACGCTAGAGCCTTGCAATCACTATGGCAAAACGCCCCCTTGTGCGGAGCTTTTAAAGGCTTTGGAAATTAAGCAAATCTTTTTTAGCGTTGATGAAAATGGGGCAGATTCGCGCGGTGGCGCGGAAAATTTGGCGCATTTTGGCGCAAAAATTACGCGCGGTATTTTAAAGCAAAAGGGCGAAGATTTGCTGTATCCATTTGTGAAATTGCGTGATAGTGGCAGTCTTTGCGTTTTTAAAGTCGCTCAAAGGCTAAATGGTAGCTTTGAAAATGGCATTATTTCTAGCCACGATTCGCGCACATATTCGCACAAACTCCGCTCAATCGCTAGGCAAATCATCATAAGCACAAAAACGATTTTAAATGATAATCCGCTTTTAGATTCGCGCCTACTAGGCGAATCTAGCAAAGCCCCAAATGTCTGCATTTTAGGCAGTGCGGAGCGTTTAAACAAGTGCAAGGATAGGAGTTTGCGCATTTATAGCGTCCCAAATCGCGCTGTGGGCTTTTATGAAAATATCGATTCGCTCCCCGCGCAGGGCTTTAGCATAATCGAAGGTGGCGCGGATATGTTTGAGAGTTTTAAGGATAAGATTGATTTATTGCTTATTTTTATATCTGCGAAAATGGCGCGTGGGCGGAACTTTCATAGCGATTTTAGCGGTAGGATTTTGCACCAAACGCGCATAGGCGAGGACATTGCACTATGGATAAAGCCGTCCTAAGCCTATATCAGCTACAAAATGGCTATTGCTATAATAGCGATAGTTTGTTTTTGTATGCGTTTATTACAAGATTTTTGAAGCGCGAAGTTTCACTGCTTGATATTGGCGCAGGTTGTGGAATCTTAGGATTACTCTGTGCTAGGGATTTTAGCGTGAATCTTAGCCTAATTGACATTGATGAAACAAATGCCAAATTATGCAAGAAAAATGCGGATTTTAATAATTTAAGTGCGAATATTTTTTGCAACAATGTGATTGATTTACCGCCCGATTCGCCACTAAATCCGCGCAATTCTCACGCCAAAAAGTTTGATTTTATCATCTCAAATCCGCCTTTTTATGATAGATTTTCCCCGCCACCGCGCAATAATCATATCTTTTTGGCGAAAAAAAGCGAAAATCTGCCCTTTGATAAACTTACTTATTTCGCCAAAACCGCGCTAAAAAAGAGTGGCAAATTTATTTTTTGCTATAAAAGTAGCGAGTTATCCGAGATTTTCGCGCAGCTTAGGGCGGTGGGCTTTAATATTAGCGCGTTGCAATTTGTCTATCCTAAAAAAAATGCTAGTGCGGAAACAAAGCGTAATGCTTCGTTAGCGATGATTTGCGCGGATTTTAGCAATCAATATTTGGCGGTTTTGCCACCTATTTTTAATTTTATTGATTCGGCGCATAGCACGGAGGCAAGGGAGATTTTCGCGCTTTGCAAAACGCAAAGCATAAAGATTGCAAAGGAAAATCTATGAGTGAAAAATATACGCGTGAAGTGCGCGAATCTACCAAAGATTCACGCGAATCTTGCGTGGATTTGGGCGAATCTGCTAAAGATTTAGGCGATTTACGCGTGGATTCAAGCGATTCAGCCAAAAATTCGTGCGAATCTCATAGCGATTCAAACGATTCGGCGCAAATTTTAGAGCAATGCGAGGGCTTTGACTTTGCCTTTAATCCCGCCAAATGCGCGGAATGCGGTGGCAAATGTTGCATTGGCGAGAGCGGATATGTATTTTTGACAAAGGCAGAAATGGCGCAAATCGCTGATTTTTTGGGACTAGACTTTGGTGCATTTACAAGGCGATTCGTCCGCCAAATAGGACAGCAATATTCGCTCATCGAAAAACCCCATTCAAGTGGCTTGGCGTGTGTGTTTTTCGATGATGAGAAAAAATGCACGATTTATCCCGTCCGCCCCTCGCAATGCAAAAAATTCCCATTTTGGGACATTTTTAAAAACAATGCAAATGGCGCATTTAGAGAATGCGAAGGCGTGGAAAATAAGCAAAATTAGACGCGTTTAGATTTGCACTTTTGGGTGCGATAATCCAAAACAAACGCCACGAATCCCACAAGTGCGATAATGCTAAAAATCGGCACAGGACTCATATAGCGTGAATGTGTAACGATTGCCATTGCTGCGATGATAAAGGCACTTGCAAATGTGGTAAGCGCGGTGGCAAAGGTAAAAATCAGCAAAGATTTATCACTCTTTTGCTGTCGCACTCTAAAAATTTCAAATGTGCTAAAGATAAGCAAAGCAAAGCCTATAGCTATGAAAATAGCGTGATTTAGCACGGGCAAGTGATTGTAAAGTGCCGTGTAGATTTTCTCACGCACTTGGCTAAAAGTGATATGCCATTCATTTTGTGGATAATCTTTTAGGTTATTTAATCGCCGTTCGTAAGGTTGTTTTTCTTGAATCCGCTCTGGCGTTTTTATGACAGATTTGGCATGTCCCCATTCATCATCATCGCGTGGATTTTGCCACCACATTGCTTTAAAAAAGCGCGATTCGTGGGTGATAAAGTTGCTAGGATATTTGGTGATTGCGCCTAACCACGCATAATTTAGCCCATCTAATTTTCCGCACTCAAACATAGTACAGCTAAATAAATCGCCATTTAGCGGATTGCTGTGATATGCTTCTTTGACGCTATCAAAAGACTTCTCTTTTTCATACCATTTTTGTTTAAAGCAAGATGCGTCATCGGCGGGGACACAAGCTCCAGCGATTTGCAATAAAAGCAAGTGATTTTGCGGGTTTGAACCTTTGGAAATCACTTTTGGGAATCCCACCACAATCACTAAACATAGCACAGCACTTAAAAGCATAAATTTAGCGTAGATTTTGGTAAATTTTGGCGAATCTAATCCGCGATTTTGCAAAAATAAATAGCAAATGATAAAAAACGCAGGAAACGCGCTAAAAATGGCATTGTGTCGCCACAAAAGCCCTAAAAATAATAGCACAAATGCCAAAATCCAAAGCATTATGCAAATCTTTTTGCCCACGCATTGCCTTGCCAAAATTAAAAATAAAATTATGCTATACGCACAAAAGATGAAATTTGCCATTAAAATATAATTCATCGCAATGAAATTGCCCAAATAAATATTGCCGATAAATGCGATGAAAATAAGTGCCAAAGCAAAAATACTTCTAAAGCGCAAGTAAAATCCAGCGATTAGAAAAAATACGCCAAGATAAAGCGTGATATTATTTAACAAAAATAGATAAAAAGTGTGTTTGCCAAAGATAAATGATATTAGCCCGATAAATAGCGAGTTCATAACGGGTCCATAGTTGCTTAAATCAAATCCCAAAACGCGAAATGTATCGCTATCGATGATAAACCCCGGAAACCCCAGCCAAAATGTAAATACGCCTACGCAATAGCACAGCACAAAGGAGAGTTCTAAAAATATCGAATCACGGCGATTGATTTTGGTATTTGTTTGCATTTGCCTTCACTTGATTTATGATATTTTGGCATTATAGCAAAAATTCCCATTTTGGGATATTTTTAAAAACAACGCAAATGGCGCATTTAGAGAATGCGAAGGCGTGGAGTCGCCTATAAAGCCATAGGCGAATCTATTCCCAAATACTCCATTGCGCGGGATTTGTGTGGGGCGCGACACGATAGGTGCGTATATGGGCTTAGCTCATCGCTAATGCCAAAGAGCGACTTACGCACATTGCCAAAAAAGTGCGCACACACCGCGATAATCTCGCGCTGATTGTTGCAATGCTCGTAATTCATAATCACATCATAATTTAGCCCGTATTTTAGGCGAAATTCTAACCCCGTAGTCGCTTTATATCCAAGCGTCCAAAGGAAACGCCCTTGCGAAGGGATACTGGCAGAAAATACGCCGTTGTCATCAAGCAACAAACACGCGGTGGCAACCACGCTAGGCAAGTCCAAAATATGCTCCAACACGGCGCAAGAGATGATTCTATCATATAATTTTGGAGCGTTTTTGGATTTTGTGGCTGAATCTAGCGTGAAATCTGTGGAATGTCGCGCAGGATTATTTTTATCTAAATTCCCCCCCCCTATTTGGATAGCAAATTCACTTGCTACTTCGCTAATATCGGCGTAGATTTTGCGCACCTTGCGTAAGTTTGGCGAATCGCTATAAAGCGCACTAAATGGCTCAATCACATCATAGTGGCTAAAATCTCTCTCAAAATTTAGCTGATTTAGCGTCCCTGCGCCGATTTCTAGCGTCCTATTCCCCCGCAAACCGCGCGTATCATTTGCGACTTTGTGGTGAAGCCACCGCTCCATTTTCTGCGCCGCGCTACTAGCGGTGGTGTCGCCATTGCGATTAGATTTGTAGTAGGATTCATAGATTTCGGTGTATTGTTTGGGTAGTGGAGTGCGCACTTTAGGGAATTGCGGAAATGGTAATTGCGGTGAAATATTTGGCATTTTGCGTCCTTTTGTGTTTAAAAATTGTAAGTGCGAATTATAGCATTTTTATGGCTTTGGATTCGTTCATCTTAGCTGATTTAGCGTATCTTTGATTTGTCTATAATCAGCAAACATTTTGTCATCGCTCACGCTTAGCCTCGTCTGTGGCGCGGTAGAAAACAGCGGACAGACAATCTTGTGCGAATCCTTACAATGTGGAAAATAATTTGCATATTTATCCCACAGCCATTGCTCTATGCCCCACTTTTTAAAGTTATCGCCACGCGGATTTGTGCTATTTTGACTACCGCCTATCGTGGTAAAAATCTTATATATTTTCGCGCGTTGCAAAATCACACTTAAATCCGCAAATTCACTCTCAGGCTCACCCAAAATATCATCGTCCCTTGCGCTATTTGGCGGATTTTTATAGCAATGCCACCAAATATCCCAAAGTGCGATATTATGCTTTAGCAAAAAGGCGATTTTGTCATCTTTTGAGCGCCCTTTTAGGTGCGAATCGCACAAGATTCGTGATTCGCTAAAATAGATACTTCGGGCTATTGCCCTCAGTATGACGACTCTTTTTAGCTCGTCATTGCGAGTCCTTGCGTAGCAAGGGCGAAGTATCCAAAGCACGAGACTTAAAGCAATGAGAAAAATAAATTAGCCAAAGCGAATCGGTAGAATTTTACTTTGTAAATTAGAGTCTAAAAGCAAATCAAAATCAATATTACGCCCCAAGAAATTTCACCGCCTTTTGGACGATTTTTTTATCACTTGCAAAGTCAAAGTAGCGGAATTGCTCTCCACTTTGGCGAATCCCGCGCAAAATATCGCCACTATTGCGGTATTTTAAGTCTAGCTCGGCGATTTCAAAGCCACTCATCGTCTCGCTAAATTCCCTTAAACGCGCCGAATCGGCGTTGTTCGTGTAGAGATAGCAAAAGCCCTGCATTCCATTTCGGCTAACTCTCCCGCGTAGCTGGTGAAGCGTGGCGAATCCTAGTCGCTCCGCACCCACGATTACAATCGTTGAGAGTTTTGGCAGTGAGATTCCCACCTCAAATAGCGTGGTTGCCACCAAAATCGAGCCATTATCGCGGAATTCCTCTAAAATCCTCTCTTTGTCCGTGTCCTTGCCGTGCGTGGCAAACACGCGCTCAAAATGTTTGCGCCAAAAGGGCAGTCCTTCCTCGATGGATTGATAGGCAATCGCCTCGCTTTGCTCCACTAGCGGGTAGATTATGGCAACTTGTTTATCCTCTGCCACTACGCTTTTTATGTGCGCTAAAAGTTCGCCAAAGCCCTCGCGCGTGATGATTAGCGTCTTAATATTTTTTGGATATGGCAAATCTCTTATAAAACAAAAATCAATAA
>JBNMJF010000010.1:0-16144 GCA_050873665.1 Helicobacteraceae bacterium | reverse complement strand
TTGGCAAAAAGCAAAGTTATGGATTTTTTGGTATTGATTTGCCCCAAAGTGCTTGCAAAACTAGCAATAATAGGCTGATGACGAAATCCGTGCGTAATGTCTAAAATGATATTATTTTCGTGTGCGGATTTTATGGATTCTAAGATTTGGTGGAAAATGTCCTCAATGTCGCTTGATTCAACGGGTGGATATTTATCAAAAATCGCTTTGCATTGCGGGAGATTTGCGAAAATATCTTTGTGATGATTGATAGATTCGCTTGTGCCTAAAAATGTGTAGGTAGCACTCTCCCCAAAGCTCTCCATTAAACAATGCGTAGAGTTAATAAACTCACCACTTAAAAGTTCGCTGATTTTTAAGTCGCTATCTTTGCTGTAAGTGCTTTTTGTAAGATTGCCGTCCCTATTTTTCCCCGCTAGTCCCAAAATCGCAATAATGTGATAATCCATATTTGTCCTTTTATATAATAAAAGGCGCAATTATAATAAATGCAAACTTAAATATTCTCACAGATTTTAATCCCCTAAATCGGGTCATAGTGAATCCTTTAGATTTGTCAGCCTTTAAGGCTAAGAAGTTTTAGTCCCCTATAAAATCGGGTCATACTGAATCACCACTCATTCCTGACATTCGTGTATTTTTGTTTTAGTCCCCTATAAAATCGGGTCGGTATCAAACAGGCAAATCTACAAGCAAAATTATACCATATTGATGATTTTAAGATATTTAATTAGAAAAACCAAAAGGCTTTGCTTTAATAGACAAACAATGCCTATTTAGTCATCTTTTTCTACTTCTATCATAGATTTGATAGCCAAAGCTGGAATAAAAATCCCCAATATGCCAAGCATAATCCAAAGAATAACATTTTCCATTTTACAATCCTTTTTACAAATCCCTTAATTTGCGGATTTTTTTAAATATTTTGATTTGTAGCAAAACAGCTATAATCATAAAATCCACACACATTATCAATGCAACTATCAACAAAAACATATCTGCCGTTTTATAGCTTGTCGCCACCCAACCAATAATCGCTACAATGATACCGACTAGGACGCCAAGCCAAAACTTTAAAACGCCAATTTCCTCTTTTACTTCATTTTTCTTGCTCATACTGCACCTCTATACGCCAAATCGCCCAAATCTGCCTCACACTTAACAATCAAATCTAAAGTGGATTAAAGGCTATTTACACGCAAATTCCACCAAGCCCACAAAGCACACATTCTGCACCTTAAACGCCTTATGTCCTTTGTTGCCGAAATTTTAGCATATCTAAAAAGCAAAAGCAAGAAAACCACACCACTTTAAATTGATTTTCCCCCTTTAAAATGCTTATTCTATCGTATATAGCGATAAATAAGTATTTTATAAATTTCGAGTCATACTGAATCGCCGAGATTTTCATTAAAAACCTCGCCCTCGTTTTAGTCCCCTATAAAATCGGGTCATAGTGAATCATTTGAGTAAATTTAAACCAGTAAAACGGGGTTTTAGTCCCCTATAAAATCGGGTCATACTGAATCCATTTAATGTTCCACTAACTCTATTAACATCTGTTTTAGTCCCCTATAAAATCGGGTCATAGTGAATCTTATCCCCTTATTTCATAATAAGCCACGCGTTTTAGTCCCCTATAAAATCGGGTCATACTGAATCTGTTCTGTCTGCGGCGCAGACGGCGCAACAGTTTTAGTCCCCTATAAAATCGGGTCATACTGAATCAATTAAAAATAAAAAAACAATTTTAAATTTGTTTTAGTCCCCTATAAAATCGGGTCATACTGAATCTAGTGCGACAACTTAAACACTTACCACAGGGTTTTAGTCCCCTATAAAATCGGGTCATACTGAATCAACACGCTACAAAAGCAACAGTAACCTTTTGTTTTAGTCCCCTATAAAATCGGGTCATACTGAATCATACCTTTTGAAAATGTCGATTCAGGGGCGAATTTTAGACTTTTTAATCTTAAAAATACCTTAATGTGTTGGAAAAATTTTGGTGATTTTGTGGTGATTTTTGTGGCGTGGAAGTGCCTTGTACGTGGAAATGTAAAATTGATTTGCGTGTGGTGGGGCGTTTGGGATATTTTGGGTGGTTTGGTTTGGGTTTTGGTTTTTTTGGATTGCTTTGCGCGAATCTACGATTCGCCTCGCAATGACGGATTGGGGTGCGATTCGGCGAATCTATGCTTTGATTCGCTTTTGGGGCATTGATTCATTATTTTTTTAAATTCGCGTGATTTGGATACTTCGCTACGCTCAGTATGACGATAAGGTTTGTATTCGTGCGATTCGTTTAAAGTAAGTGAATCGCTGTTGATTCACGAATCATCAAAATGGATACTTCGTGCTGTCGCACTCAGTATGACGGGGTGGGGCGGATTCGCACTTCGTGCGGATTTTATTGTTTTTGGATTGCCACGACTTGCCAAAGGCAAGTCTCGCAATGACGGGGTGTGTGTCTTGCAAGGACAAAAGATTTTTGATTCATTGCGATTCAAGGTGAAATCTGCTATACTTGCCAAATTTTTAAAAGTAAGGATTTATGCAAGATTCAGCGCAAACCCCCGCTTTAAGTCAAATCTAAAGAGTGTAAATGCAATCGCAAAATTATGATACCCAAGCAAAAAGAACTTATTTAGAAAAATTAGTCAAGGAGTATGATAGGATTTTTATCGATACTTGCGCATTGCTGGTAAATCAAGCGGAGTGGAGCAACAACACAATACAGGCATTTTGGCATAATATCACGCCACTACTAAAACAATATCGAAAAAGGATAATAGTCCCGCTTAGCGTAGTAAATGAGCTAGTAAAGCACGCAAATACTTCAAGCGATAGCAATCTACGCCACCACGCCAAAGATGCGGTGAATCTAGTCCAAATCCTTCATAAAAGCCAAATAATCGATATTTTTGGCGATAAAAATGACAACACACACGCTGATAATGTATTTGATGTGATTTTTACAAAGTTTCGCATTTATTATACGATGCTACTTATCACGCGTGATTATAATTTGGCAAGGGATATTTTGGCACTTAATGATAAAAAGGCGACTTTTGGCAAAAAGATTGGGGTTTATATCATTTGCGATGATGGCTTTTTAATGAAGCCAAAGTTAAATCAAAATACGCCAAACACTTCTAATGCCCAAATGGCGAATCTAAAGCCATTTCAAATAGGCGTTATGCTTACGCAAATTAGCAATGAAATCATAAAAACGCATTTAATCCCAAAAAGTGGAGATTTTGTTTTTACGCCAAGCGGGGCAAAAGTGGCTTTGCTAAATGAAATCGGCAAAGGTGGCGAAGGTGCGGTATATGAGACAAATACGCAATATATCGCAAAAATCTATTTTGCCGATAAAATCACTAGGCGAATCGCCGAAAAAATCAAACTAATGATTAGTAGAAAAGTGGTATTTGAGGGCATTTGCTTTCCTGTGGAGATTTTGCTAAATGTGCATAATGAATTTGTGGGCTATCTAATGCCTAAGGCAAAGGGTCATCAGCTACAAAAAACAATGTTTTCAAAGCCATTGTTGCAAAAGTATTTCCCAAACTTTAAGAAAAGAGATATGATTGAGATTTGCATAACGATTTTAAAAAAGATAGAGTTTTTGCATAGCATAAATGTGATTTTAGGCGACATAAATCCTAATAATATTCTTGTGGTTTCGCCTAAAGAAGTGTATTTTGTGGATACTGATAGCTATCAAGTTGAGGGATTCCCTTGTCCTGTGGGGACTATAAATTTTACTGCGCCAGAGATTCAAGGCAAAAAATATGATAGCTTTTTGCGAAGTATAGGCAATGAGAAATTTGCCGTAGCTACGCTTTTATTTATGATAATGCTACCGGGCAAACCACCTTATTCACAGCAAGGTGGCGAAAGTCCAGCTGAAAATATAAAAAATGGTAAGTTTCCTTATGCATTTACAGATATTATAGATAAAGGTAAAAATAAAATTAAAATGTCTGACAATGAAAACGCACCTGATGGTTCGTGGAAATATATGTGGAGTCATTTGAATTATCAAGTAAAAAAGGCTTTCTTTTGCACTTTTTCAAAAAAAGGACAATATAATGATAAAAATAATCGCCTAAGTGCTACAAAATGGCTTAAATTATTTATGAATTATTACAATAATCTAAATTATATGATAAAAACTGATGAAATGTCTAATGATATTTTCCCTTCAAGGTATAAAAAGTTTCAAGGTGAAAAATACATAAAATGCAAACTTTGTGGTAAGGATACAAATGAAAGATACGGACAGATTGAGGGTATTTGTAAAGATTGTCTTTTTAGTGATACAAAAGCCGAAATTTATAAATGCTCTTGCGGTGCGCCCATAATTTATAATAATTTTGCTAAATATATCAAAAGACGCCCAAAGCCAAAAATGTGCGATGATTGTTTAAAAAAATTAAGAAGGTATAGATAAGAATTTTTAGATATAATGTCGGTTTTAATTTTACAATAAAGGATTGAAAATGAATGATTTAGTAAGAATCGAAGATTTAGTGAATAACCCAACGGCGCGAATCCCCATTTGCCTATGCCTTGATGTAAGTAGCTCGATGGGCGGTGCGCCTATTAGTGAGCTAAATGAGGGCGTTAGGATATTTTATGATGCGATTCGCAATGATGAAATGGCGGTGCATTCTGCGGAAATTTGCATAGTAACATTTGGCGATAAAGTGGAGTGCTTGGCGGATTTTGCAAGTTTAGAAGTTCAAAAGGAATGCCCTACTCTATACGCATCAGGTTATACACCTATGGGCGAAGCTATGAATTTGGGATTGGATTTATTAGAAAAGCGCAAAAAAGAATATAAAAGTCGTGGAGTGGATTACTATCAGCCGTGGATAGTTTTGATGACTGATGGTGGTCCAAATGGCGATGCAAATGAATTGCAAAGAGCGATTTCTCGCACCGTAGAGCTAGTAAGCGCAAAGAAACTAACGATATTTCCTATCGGTATAGGTGATGGCGCAGATATGGGCGTTTTGGCACAATTTTCGCCGAATCGTTCGCCACTAAAACTAAAAGGGCTTTGCTTTAATAAGTTTTTTGAGTGGCTTAGCCAAAGTGTTTCTATCGTATCTGCATCAATGCCCGGTGAGGCGGTCAAACTTGATATTGATGGCATAAAAGGCTGGGGAGATTTATGACTTTTAATGTGATTGAGTGTGCCACGCAAGGTAGAAGTCATATAAAGACAAATACGCCTTGCCAAGATAAAACCTTTGCGCTAAATAGCAACGATATTAGCGTGATTGCACTAGCTGATGGTGCTGGGTCGGCGAAATTTTCGCACTTTGGCGCAGAGATTGCCACAAAGCGTATTTGCAAAATATGTGTAGAAAAATTTGATATTATTTTAGATGATATTAGTAACGCAAAGAAGGGGATTTTAGCGACTTTATTAAAAGAACTTCATAGCGAATCGTTGCGCCTTAATTGCGAAATAAAGGACTTGGCATCTACGCTTTTGTGTGTAGCGGTGCGTGGCGATACATTTATCGCATTTCATTTAGGCGATGGAATTATTTGCGCTTTGCGCAATAATGAAGTGAAAATGATTTCTGATGCGCAAAATGCCGAGTTTGCTAATGCGACATTTTTCACAACTTCATCAAGCGCGGAGCAAAAAGTTGAAATCATTGTGGGAGAAATGAATGACATAAATGCCTTTGCAATTATGTCTGATGGCGTTGCGCCGAGTTTTTATAACAAAAATAACGCACAATTTGCAAAGGCATTATTAGGCGTTTTACAAAAATCCGTAATGATTTCGCAAGATAAAATGCAGGTGCGATTGCAACGAAGTTTAGATAGCGTGATAAGTAAGATGACGATAGATGATTGCTCTATTGCGATTTTAGCGCGTGGCGATAAATTTGTAGGATATCAAAATCTCACAGGTGAACAGAAAAAATGGCTATTTGAAATGGAAGGGAATAGCCTAAATTACAAAAAAATAAGGCTATTTGATAAAATCATAATGAATTTAAATGAGCCAAAAGAATTTGATGAATTATTATCAAATCTCCCCACAAAAGCCAAATATTTATCAAAGCACCTTCAAAAGCTGTGTGAGCTAGGCATAATTGACTTTGATGGTAAGCATTATAAAGCGCAAGTGCGGATAGGATAGCTAATTTGCTATTTTGGCGTTAATCCACAAATTTGAGTGTTTTTACAATTTCTTACTCAATAATCTTTTTTTAAGTAGCAATTAAGTAAAAAATATGTTACAATTCTACACAAATTTTGATTATTGAGATAAAAATGACAATAGACTTAAATAAACAAATCGCACTCTTTTCGCAAAAACGATTGCAAAGCTATGAATCCATCGAGCAACACAAAGAAAATTTATTGCTTATACAAAGATTATGCGCTAAAATCGGGCTTTTAGAAATAATCACGCGCAACAAAGTCGCACAGATTTTACAAATAGGCGATGATGAGTTTGTATCTAAGCAAACGCTAGGCTTTTGGGGCGATAAAATCAATGAGTGCAAAATCCACAATGCCCTTGTGAATCTCGCGCATATAGATTTCAAAAAATACTCAAAGTTTAATAAAAAAGACAAAATGCGCAATTATCAAAAAGTCATCGTGGCTTACGCACTATTTCGCACAATGAGAAACCGCGCCTTTCACTTTGAAAATCTTTTTAAGCGCAATGCTAATGGGACTTCTAGGCTTTCTACTTGTCTAACTTTTGGCAAAACAAAAATCGTGGTAGGGATAGAGCCAAACAAAATGGAAGTATTCTTAGATGATATGATAGAGGCTTTTGATAGCGAGTTGGTGGGATTTTTTGATTAAAATTTGAGGGTGGCGGTAAAGCACCGCCGTGAATACGCGCAAATTATAGCGCGTTTTTAAAAGGCTGTCAAGTTTGGTTTAAAAAACATTGCGATAAGTGCGTAGGTGGCGAATCTAAATATATTGCTAAAATCATTGATTTTTTATGTTATAATTAAAAATCAATAAAAAGGAGTAAGAATGATTCGTAACGAAACATCGCTAGAGGAGCTATTTTATAATATGCTTGAAGAAATGAAAAATGATATGTATGGTGAGAATGGAGATATGTTAGATATTTTAGATTATCAAAATAAAAATGGTAATCCTATGAATTTAGTTATCGAAGTGCATCTCAATGAAATCTATCGATTTATGCACAATACGCCAAAATCTGATAATCCAAGTGGAATCTGTCAATTTGTGTTAGGAGAGCAAAGCTATAAAATGCCTTTTGATACAGAAAGTGATGAATTTTTGCCCCCTCCCTTTACGGAATCCCATCAAAAAGATTTTCAAAAATTTTGTGATTTATACGCCAAAGATGGCTTTAAATTTAAAGTAACACTTAATCCTATGTCTCTACTTTGGACAAAAGATGGTAAAGTTATCAATAGGGATAATTTTGATGAAATCAATGATGAATTGCAAAAAAAAAATAAATAATTAAAAAATGTAATGAAACCTTTAAAAGATAATCTAATTTTTTTAGGATAATTAAGAGCAGTTAAATTCCCATCCATCTGCTAAATGAAGGGGCTACAAGGATATACCTTGTAGGGAAGCGGTGGAATTGTGGTTTATGTTTGTTTAAGACAACAAACTTTTTTGTCTTAAAAATCAATCACTATTCTAAAGCGAATCTATTAAAATAAAAAGTGTTTTTCCCTAAACAACAAATTATCTTACATATTGGTATTTTGTATAAAGATAATCCCTAAATCTACTAGCGACTTTAATTTGTTATTTTAGCGTTAATCTATAATACTAACGCCACTATTCCCAAGCGACTAATACAAGGGGAGATAGGATTAAGTAGCCAAATTAACTTCAATGCAAATATAATATTTTTCCTAAGCAAACCTTAAATTGCCAGATAATGTCCCCTACCACTAACCGACTGATAACTTATTCGCGCTTTGTATTTTAAGCGATTTGATTAAACGAGCAAGTAACGAAAAACAAATCATTATTGCTTCGCAATCAGTAGAACTTATCAATTACTTTGAGCCACAAGATATTATTGTTGTGGATAGAGATGACAATCAATCCACCTTTCAAAGATTAGATGCTACTGACTTGGAATCTTGGTTAAAAGATTATTCGTTAGGCGAAATTTGGAAAAGCAATCTCATAGGCGGTCGTCCTTAATGAAAAGAGTTTATATACTTTGTGAGGGACAAAGTGAGGAAGCGTTTATTAAGCAAGTTTTAGCACCACACTTTATCAATATAAATTCGCAATATTGTTTTATTCCCATAGTTACAAAAACTTCCACTGGACACAAGGGTGGTGGTTTGAAATATCATAGAATAAAAAAAAGAGATTCTAAATTTGCTTAACTATAAAGAAGCCTTTGTAAGCACATTTTTTGATTATTATGCCATGCCTAGTGATTTTCCAAAATATGACGAACAAAATGGTGATATTTATGAAAAAATTGCTATTTTAGAGCAGGGTTTTTACGAGGATATAAATGATAGTGGCGACTACTACCAAAGATTTTTCCCGCATATTCAGCCTTAGTCAAAAACAATGTAGAAAAAGCGCAAATTTAATAAGTGTTGCGATAAAATTGCCCTAAATATTTTTACTTTAAGGGGCGTTTTATGTTTGTTGCGATATTTAGAATTTTAATCTTTATGCTTTTTAGTTTATTGTTTTCTGCGTGTGCGATGAGTGGTGGTAAATCTTCTCCAAATCCGCCGAATCTATCATCAAATCCTTTGCCGAATCTCACCCAAATTTCCCCGCCCATTCCCCAAAAACTAGCCGATTTGCCCAAAGATAGCATTATCAAAGTCCTTGATGAAAATGGACAGATTCGTTGCTATATGCCCGATGTGCGGAGTGTGTATGTGGTGATTGGCACTTGTCGCACGAGCTGGGCAAAACCCGCGAGATACGATGTCTTTGGGCGAATCGCTTATAATGTAGAGGATACTTGGCTTTGCCTAAGTGCGCCCGAATCAGTGGCGCAAACAAAACGCAAAAGTAAGGACTATCTAACGCTAAAACCTTGCGTTATAAACGATAAAAAACAGCGGTGGAAGCTCAAAGATGACTTATTCTACTCACTTGATGAAAGCTATGTGATAAAAGATGATGGCGCGTATCTTTATGCGGCAAATGTGCGTGATACAAGCCTAAAGCTAAGCAAGATTCACACCTCAATGAGTGAATGGCTAAGCACCATTGCGCGTCCTGCAAATCTTAGCATTATAACTTCCCTAGCGTGGGATTACACCACAGCTGAGGGCACACAGCGATATTTTCTCTACAATAATGGCTCGGCTAAAAACACCACGGATTTGTATTATAACTTAGAGAGCGGACATATCGCGCAATATGACGGCTATAAGGGGCTAAACTGCCTTTATGCGGATTTGGGCGGGGCGCAGTGGAGCTGGGCGTGGTGGGGCAAATGCACGGACGCAAAAGCACCGAGTAAAAATCGCGCTTATTGGCGATTTATCCGCGTTAGTGAGGCTGAATCTGTTCTATTAAACTTTCAAGGCGCGGCGTTGCGCGTAACTAGCACGGGGATTCATTGGGGAGTGCCATACATTGTCGCGCCCAAATATTTGCTAAAAGATAGCGCAAACTACCCTACTTCGCGCTTTATCATCGACAAAGATACGCAGGATTGGCTTAGATTTATCTACGCAAATATCGGGGATAATCTGCCATTTTGCCCAGCTCCTGCGAACAAAGCGCGTGAATCTAAACTAGCCGATTTGCCAAATTTGTCGCAAAGTCCAGCGCAAAATCCAAATCCGCAGAATCTAGCGCAATCTCTGCAAAGTCAAATCCCACCCCTGTCTTATGATTTTTCGCTAAATGACGCTTGGCGCACACGACTTCTAGCTATCATAAACACAAATGACGGCTCGGCAACTAGCTCTGGAGTGTGTGGTGTGTGCCTTTTGCAGTCTTTTCAAATCATCGCCGAATTGTTAGAAAATCCACACACTCCGCGCGTAAGCGGAGGCTATTTTTACGATACGCAAATGGGCGCGAATCCCTTTGTATCCTTTGAATCGCGCAATTCTCTGCTTTACCACACGCTAGATGACATTGTCCGCTGGTTTCCAAGCTACGCGCAATCGCCTACTATCTCGCCGAATGAGGAATTTGACTACAATAACAATTTGGCGTTAATGAGTGCAATCGCACTTTTGCCACAGCATAATTGGCGCATTACCACCCGTGCGCAAAATCCTAGCGATATTCCTCGTGTAATCAATACGATTTTTAACTCACAGCGCGGTAGTGCGTTTGTCCTGCTTTTGCGTCTTAATTTTGCTGGTGGAGAGGGCGGGCACGCTATGGTTGCCCTGCAAACTGCGCAAGGTGTGGTGCTTATCCCTACAAATGCAACTATGAGCGCGGAGGAATTTAATGGCTTTAGTGCGCCTATAAGGAATATGAGCGAGTTTATGCTGAGATTTAGTGCATATAATTTTGGGATTGCAAATATTGCTTTGCTTGAAGTGAGCGGGACATTTACAAGCGCATTTATAGAAAATATCTCGCTAAATAATTGCACGGGCTTTGGAGATGATAGGCGTGGTAGTGGCGCAACTCCTACAAGTGCGCTTGTCAATCAATGCGCTAGTGGGCGTTGCTTGGAGTGGTAGTAACAATACTTGCCATTTTAGAATCGCAATTTTTCCACGCCCTGCGATAAAATTATATATAAAAAAGTATAATGACTTTAAGCAAACTTTTATTATGGGGCGATAAAATGTTTCCTTAGTAAATCTTAAGTGATTTACGAAAGGAGATATAAATGGAAAGACGAGATTTTATAAAAGGCATTGGCTTATCATCACTTGCCTTTGGCTGTCCTGCGACTTTGGGCGCGATAGCTGATGAGAGTATCAAGGGCTCACACAGCTTTGTGCCAAGCATTTGTGAAATGTGTAGCACGAGGTGCGCTATACAAGCAAGAGTCGATGATAATGGTAAGGTATTTGTTACGGGCAATCCCTACTCTAAATCCACAGGCGCAGCGGTTTGTGCTAGAGGTGGGGCTGGGGTGAATCAGCTAAAAGACAAAAATAGGCTGATAAATCCCATAATGCGCGTGGGCGAAAAGGGCGAAAACAAATGGAAAGAGATTTCGTGGGAGGAAGCCTACGAATATATCGCCACCAAACTTACAGAGATAAAAGAAAAGCACGGCGCACAAAGCGTAGCATTTGCGGCTAAAGGCGGGTTTGAATCCGCCTTTTTAAATCAATTTGGCTACGCTTATGGTAGCCCAAATATCTTTGACCACGGCAGCACTTGCCCTTCTGGCTATGCGGTGGCGTTAAAAAGCGTATTTGGTGCGGGAAATTTGGCAAGAGATTTTGCAAATGCCAAATTTATGCTAAATTTCGGGCATAATGTTTTTGAAGGCATTGTGATAAGCTATGCGCGTGGCGTGGCAAGTGCCTTGCAAAATGGTTGTAAAGTCGTATCCTTAGACCCGCGATTTTCTGTGCTATCAGCAAAGGCAAGTGAGTGGATTCCCATAAAGCCCGGTGGCGATACGGCTTTTATGCTTGGATTCGTGCATACGCTTATTTTTGAAAATCTTTATGATAAAAAATTTGTCGAAAAATACACCATAGGATTCGATAAGCTAAAGGAATCTGTGCGTGAATATACGCCTGAAAAAATGTCATCGCATTGCGATGTCCCAGCCAAAACGATAATCGCCCTTGCAAGAGAGTGCGCGAAAGCTGCTCCAGCGGCGATTATTGACTTTGGGCATCGCTCAACTTATACACCAGAAGAGATTGAACTCCGTAGGGCGATTGCCATAGCAAATGCGCTAATCGGCAATATCGAGGCAAAAGGTGGGCTATTTTTCCCAAAAAATGCGAGTTTATACAATAAACTAGCAGGTGAAAAAGTCGCGCCAGAAATCAAAGGTAGCGCATTGCCTAAAATTGATTCGCCCAAGATTCCACGAATCGATGGCGTGGATATAAAAGGCGGTGAGTTTAGCAAAATCGCCAAAACACGCGGAATCTACGGCAAAATCATCGAATCCGCGCTTGATAGCAATCCATACAAATTGCACGGCATTATTATGAGTCGCTCGAATCCTGTGATGACGATTAACGATTCGGCTCGTGTGGCGGAGGCTTTGAAGGCTATGGATTTGGTGGTTTGCGTTGATGTGTATTTATCAGATACAGCGCAATTTGCGGATATAGTTTTGCCTGAAAGCACATATTTGGAGCGCGATGAGCAGTTTTTGGGTAAAAATGGCAAAAATCCGGGCTATCAAGTAAGGCAAAAAGTGGTTGAAACAATAGGAAACACAAAGCCACTTTATCAAATAATGAAAGAATTAGCCGATAAAATGGGGCTTGGCTCTGCTTTCCCTTACAAAGATATGAAAGATTATCGATTCAAACAAGCCTACAATGAGCCAGAAGCAATGGTAGATATTTTGGATAAAGGCATTGTAAGCTATGGAATCCCGCTTTTGGCAAGGGATAAAGATAGTGTGGCAAAGTTTGTAGCGAAATATCCCAAAGCAAAGGAATTTATCGATAAAGATTTTGAGATAAGCAAGGTGCTTGAGTGCAAAACCGATAGCGGTAAAATCGAGCTTTTTGATGAAGTGCTTGAATCTGCGTGTGGGCGCGGTGGATTGCATTTTAATGACCCAAAAATGAAGCAAAATGATGAATTTTATTTTATCCAAGGCAAAGTTGCCGTGCATACGAATGGACATACCGCAAATGTGCCGTGGCTTAATGAGCTAATGAGTAATAATGCCGTGTGGATAAATGAAAAGATAGCCAAAGAAATGGGACTAAAGAAAAATGACCGCATCAAACTTACTAGCAAAGTAGGCGAACAAATCGCTAATGTGTTGCCGACAAAGGGGATTAGAGAGGATACGATTTTTGGGTATTTTGGATTTGGACATAATAGCCCATCGCAAAAACGCTCTTTTGGTAAGGGCGTGAATGCAAGTGCGCTTTTGGAGCATAGCATTTCGCCTGTGTGTGGGACTGATGTGCATACCATAGGCGTAAAAATAGAGAGAGTTTAGGAGGAGATTATGCAAAAATATGCAATGATTTATGATGCACAAAAGTGCATAGGCTGTCAAAGTTGCACCATAGCGTGTAAGAGTGAAAATGAAGTGCCTGAGGGCTTTTATCGATTGCAAGTTAAGATTAAAGGACCATTTGGCGATTCGCCAAAGTTACACTTTAAATTTGAGCGACATTCTTGTGAAATGTGCGAACACACGCCTTGCGTGAGCGTGTGTCCCACAAAGGCGTCCTATATGGACGAAAATGGCATTGTGGATATTGACAAGGACAAATGCGTGGGCTGTTTGTATTGCGTGGCAGCGTGTCCTTATAAGGCAAGATATGTGAATCCTATCACCAAAACGCCTGATAAATGCAATTTCTGCAAACACACGCATTTAAAAATATCTGGCGAACCAGCCTGTGTTAGCGTGTGTCCTACTGACGCGCTTGTATTTGGGGACTTAAATGCGCCAAATGATGAGATTCATCAAATCTTAGCACAAAAGCCACATTTTACGCGCAAAGCGCACTTAGGCACAAAGCCAAAACTTTTTGTATTACCTGAAAACAAAGGAGGGATTAGCTATGAATGAGATTTGGGGAAGTTACGAGCTAGGGCTTGTTTGGAGCTGGGCGATTGCGCTATATTTGTTTTTAGCGGGGCTTTCATCAGGGGCGATAATGTGTGCCTTAAGCGTTGAATGGCTTAATCCTAATAAGAAAAAGCCGTGGGACGCTTTTGTAGAAGCGGGTGTGCTTATCGCGCCATTAGCGATAATCGTGGGATTACTAATATTAGTATTTGACTTAACAAAGCCACTTAGTTTTTATAAGCTACTAATTCATTATAATTTAGCCTCCGTAATGTCGCTTGGCGTGATTTTATTGCTAATTTACACGCCACTATGCGTCATTTATGCGATTTTACGATTTAGAAGCAATGTCGAATCTAGCTTTTTAGGCGCGATAGCTAAAAAATGCGGTGGAATCTTGGATTTTTTGGAGGCAAAATCCTTGTGGCTAGGGCGAATCATATTTGTCTTAGCAACTGGAGTGGGCGTATATACGGGCTTTTTGTTATCAGCTATTCAAACCTATCCGCTATTTAATAGCCCGATTTTGCCTATATTATTCCTTGCTAGTGGCATATCAAGCGGAATTGCCGCGTGTATTTTCTTTGGGATTTTGTGCTTTTCAAAGGATATTTCCAAAGACACCACTAAAACTTTGCTTATGGCGGATTTGCGCGTGATTCCCATAGAATTACTTTTGCTTTGCGCTTTGTTTGTGGGGCTTTATTTTCAAGGCGGGGACAAAGCTATCATCGCAGTGGCTAGTCTAAGTAGTGGCGCGTGGGCTTTTGTCTTTTGGCTTGGAGTGATTGGAATAGGCATAGCCACACCGACACTCATCGCCTTAACCGCGCTTAAAAACCACGCCTATAAAGTGAATTTTATTTTACTAAACTCACTTGCAGTTATGTTAGGCGTATTTGCTTTGCGTATGTTTATACTCTATGCAGGACAGATTTTTGCACTATAAATTTGCAATAAATTACGCGAATCTAATAAGCCTTGCGCTTTTGCGTGGGGCTTATTTTTGATATTGATAGAATGATGAATTTTTGTGGTTTTTGTAAAAAATCATTTGCGTTAAAATGCAAAAAAATCGCTTTTGAAAATCAAAATTTTTGCATTCAAACGCAAAAAATTAGTGTTTTATATAAACTTAGCAAAGGTAACTACTACTCAATCATATCCCACCTTAGCGGTGTTCCAAAGGATATATCACATTTTGCTACTTTGTCTAAAATTTCATCATAATATTTTGGGTGTAGTCCATTAGAAGGGCGAATCGAGCGAATATTTTCTTGTGTGAATCTCTCACCTTTTTTAATATCATTTACCACATATAAAGAACGCGCAAATTTGCGATTTTTTTTATTGATCGTGTAATCTACTTTACCTAATGCTTTTTGTGTGTTGCGCACTGCTTTTATCATCTCGGCAAACTCATCTTTGTTTAGTGAAAATCCACTATCTGCCCCACCTAAAGTTCTATCAAGCGTAAAATGTTTTTCAATTACTCTTGCACCCAAAGCTACAGCCATAATGGGTGGAATAATACTCATAGAATGGTCTGAAAGTCCTATTTTAATGCCTTGTGGGGCGAATTTCTTATACATATCTTTTATGGTATTTAGATTCATATCCTCTAGCTTTGCAGGATAGGCGGAGGTGCATTTTAAAATCGTTATGTCATTATTTCCCACAGATTTACAAGCATTGATAGCCTCTTGTATTTCATCAAAAGATGAGATGCCTACCGAGACAATCATTGGCTTTCCCTTTGAAGCGGTATATTTTATCAAAGGATAGTCTATTGCCTCAAAACTAGCTATTTTATACATAGGCACATTTATATTCTCTAAAAAATCCACTGCCGTATAATCAAATGGCGTTGAAAAGAAGTCTATGCCTAATTCATCGGCGTATTTTTTTAGTTCACCCTGCCATTCCCACGGTGTATGGGCTTTTTGATAAAGGCTATATAAATTTTCGTCACTCCAAAGGCTGTTTTTATCTTTTACTTGAAATTCTTCATTTTGGCAATTTATAGTAAGCGTATCCGCGGTATATGTTTGCACTTTTATTGCATCTGCACCGATTTCTTTTGCGGTTTTGATGATTTGCTTTGCTAGATTCATATCGCCACAATGATTCGCCGACATTTCGGCTATGATATAAACTTGATTCATTGATTTTCCACCTTGTTTATTGCAAGTTGATATTTGCAGTTTTTATATTCAAAAAATGCAGGGTATTTGTCATTATCTACAATTCTAAGTAGATTAAATTGCTCTTTTATAGTTTTATTTATATCTAACTTACTATCATTTGGACGGCGTCTTGAATAAAAACTCTCTTTCCCACTCTGTGCTATACCAGATAGATTCGTATAATTATTTATATAATCTAAGCACATTTTTATAATTATCTTGCCTAATTTTTCTTGCCATTCATCTATTAGCTCTGTGC
>JBNMJF010000009.1:0-16929 GCA_050873665.1 Helicobacteraceae bacterium | reverse complement strand
TTTGGATACTTCGCTACGCATAAATGCTACGCTCAGTATGACGAAATTTTTACCTTACCACGACAAAACCAAAAGAGTCGTCATACTAAGGGCGATAGCCAGAAGTATCCATTTTGGCGATTTGCGAATCTTACGCAATTCACTTACTTTAGGCGAATCTAAAAGTAATTTTGGATTGCTTCGGCGAATCTGCGATTCGCCTCGCAATGACAAATTAAGGCAATCCACTCCACACACCACGCATAAAGGAATCAAAATGCAAACTTAAATCTTAAATTTTCACGCATTTTAGATTCGCGTGTGCGGTAAAAAAGTCGGCGGTAAAAACAAAAAATGCCTAAAAGGCAAAATAAAAGGAGTTAAAAATGTGTGATTCTGAAAGGATAATTGATGATGAGGATAAAGCTATGGAATTAGAATTAAAGAAATACGAGATTTTATATACGGCTTATGCCGATGAGATTCGCAATCTATGGCAACGCTCCATATTTTTGGGTGCGTTTATGACTTTGGCGTGGGGTGGATATGGGGCATTGCTGTTGAAGTTTATCACAAAAGAAAACGGCAATTTTGATATAAATCTCTACAATTACGCTTCGCTTGGACTTTGTGCTGTGATTATCGTGCTATCTTTACTTTGGATAGCTATGGCAAAAGGCTCAAAATTTGTGCAAGAAACACACGAAAAACATATCGAAAAATTTATAGTCAATAGTGATATTGCAAAAGAATTATATTGCAACTTAAAAGACTATGAATGTTTAAGCAAAAACGATGATTTATTTTTATCTCGCAAATTATTGACACCATATCGATACCCGCCAAGCAAAATAAATATCGCTTTAGGGTGGGTAAGTGAGTATTTAGCTGTTGCATTAGCACTAATTCATTTTATATTATTGTTTTCTGGTATTAAGCTATCTTGCAATCTCCCCACTGCTATATTGATTATTGTTGCAATAGTATGTGTGATTATGGGAATTTTAGCGTTTATTGTATTTTGTAAAAAGAAAGACTACCTAAAAGGTGGCAATTAAATGCAATACAAATCTAATTTTGGAGGTGAAATGGCAAGAAAAGATAGCTAAATATGAAAAAATGGTTTTTTAAGACGGCGTATGCGAAAGCAGTAAGAATTTTAGAAAAATTTAAATTAAAGGAGTTCAAAATGGCGACTTATACTTGTAAGTGGTGTGCTTATCAATCTAGCTCCCCAAATACTGTAACTAGTGGGACTTGTCATAAAGCACCTCATAAACAACACGAGCTTATGAATGCAACTGAAAAGTTGGATAAATATATTTGTAAATATTGTGGCTACACAAGCAGTTCCCCATTAACTGTTGTTAGTGGCACTTGTTACAAAAGCCCACACCCAAATAGAGCACACGAGCTTTTAGGTTAGGCAAACAAATAAAGCAAGGTAGATTTTTCCCTTGCTTTATCAATATATATTCTTTGTGGGATTAAATTTTTCAAATCCCACAAAGAATGTAAATTTTTAAATAAAAGGAGCAAAAATGGCTAAATACACGCCAAAGACGAGAGATGAGTTAAAAGAGCTGGTAAAAGATAGTAGTATTTATTTGGGTGATATTGATACGAGCAATATTACAAATATGGCTACATTGTTTTTTAAAAGTGCTAGAAGGGATTTTAGTGGCGTAGAATCGTGGGACACTTCAAATGTTACAGATATGAGTGGAATGTTTGGGAATGCTTCATATTTCAATCATAATATAAACTCTTGGGACACTTCAAAGGTTACTAATATGACATATATGTTTTACGGGGCAACATCATTTAATCAACCGCTAGATTCGTGGGACACTTCAAAAGTTGTAGATATGACCTGTATGTTTTTCAGGGCAAAATCATTTAATAAACCACTTAATAGCTGGGATACTTATAATGTAGTTAGTATGTATTATATGTTTTGTGCGGCAGATAAATTTAATCAACCACTTGATAATTGGGATACTTCTGGCGTAGAGATTATGACTGATATGTTTCTAAATGCTGTAAGTTTTAAGCAAAATTTAAACTCGTGGGATATAAGTAGTGTCCGTGATAATCAAGAAGTATTTGCAGGTAGTGGTATGAGAAGAATGCCTAAATGGTATAAAAATATGCAGTTTTTCAGTGATTTAAATAACGCTAATGATATAAATGGAGAGATAGAAAGACTTGTAACTGAAGCCATAGCAAACCCACGCCCTAAAAAGCCAAAGATTGCACCGCAAGATAGACTGCAAAATAATACAAATGATTGGAGCAACATTTTTGGAGGTAGCTCACAACCAGCCTTAACGAAAAAATCTCTATTTAGGATAATTGGAGCTACATTATTCTTTGTGATTTTGGCGGTGGTGGCTATAAACTTTGATGATATGAGGCGTAGTATTAAAAGAAGCAATAGTAAGGCAACCACGCAAACCACACAACAAAAGCAAACGCAATCCGCTCAACAACCAGCCAAAGCTATGCCACGATGCGATGATAGTAGTTTGCTAGAGACTATTATCAAATCACATAAGAATAGGCTGATAAATGGATACAATGATGACATAGATGGTTTTACTGAATGGCAAGAAGGCTATCGAAAACACGGTATCAATATAACAAGTGTGGAAGAATTTGTCAATAGCTTTAAATACAATATTGCAAATGTGCGGACTAAATCAAGCGATGAGGTTAATAGGCAAATTGATTGTGAAGTAGAAATAGAGCAAGTATTTCCTGTGCCACAAAATAATCCTTTAAAGGTTTATTTTGTCACAGACTATCGCGAACGGATTACAGATAACAATAAAGACGAAGTTTATATTTTTGAAACACGAGAAATATTAGATAAATAGCCCAATTCCCACGCAAATCGCTTTATGGATTCGCCATTACTTTGGCGAATCGTGAATCAAGTGCGAATCTACCCACGCCGTCATTGCAAGGCGAATCAACGAATCGCCAAAGCAATTCACTTTTTATTTTTTGGATTGCCACGAAAATCCTACGGATTTTCTCGCAATGACAGAATAGGGATTCGTTATACTGAGCGTAGCGAAGTCCAAATCTAGCGAATCTAACAAAATACAGAATCAATGTCCCAAAAGTGAATCAATAAACCACAAATTCAATTAAAGTGAGCGAATCGCTTTTGATTCACGAATCGCCAAAGTGGATACTTCGCCGACTTTGTCGCCTCAGTATGACGAATGGGATTAGATTTGCAAACCACACCCCCTACATTCCCAGCCTTACCACAAAGCATTTTGGCTCTTTTTGGTAGAAAATCACTCCGTTGTGCGCCTCTGCGATTTGTTTGCAAAGGGCGAGTCCAAGCCCATTGCCCTTTGATTTTGTGCTTTTAAATGCGGTAAAGAGATTTTCCACTTCGCGCACTCCATCGCCATTATCATAGATTCGCAAAATCTGCGATTCGCCCTCGCACTCAAAGGCGATTTTTATCTCTCCGCACTCTACACTCTCGCTCTCCTCGATTGAATCAATAGCGTTTATGATGAGATTTTGCAACAAAATATTTAGCAATTCGCCATCGCACACAATCGCCTCCGCCCCTATATCAAAGGAAAAATCGATTTTTTTATCATAGTCAAAATAGCTTAGGCAGTCCTCCACGCATTGCTTTATAATGTCGCTTTTGTGCCTTTGGCGCGTGGATTGAATGCCCTTGCTTATCATCAAAGTCGCCTTTATCAGTCGCTCCACCTGCCAAATCGCCTTTTTCATCTGCAAAATGCAAAGTTTCGTCTGAAAATCCAAATTTTTATTTAGTAGGCTTGAAATCATCAACGCGATTGCGCCCACAGGATTGCGAATCTCGTGCGCCAAATGCGCAGAAATCTGCCCCATATTCGCTAATCTCTCGCGCTGCTTTTCGTTTGTGATATTAGTGGCGGTGATGATGATTTTGTCATTTTTGGTGATTTTGTGCATTAGGTAGTTTTCGCCTTCAAACACCGCCTCAAACTCGCTAAAATCCTGCGGACAAATCTCTAAAATCCTATGAATCTTTTGCGCTCCGCTATTGTAGTAGAAAAAACTCCCATCGCTATTGATTACCCAAATAGGCATAAGAAGCGACTCTATGAGATTAAATGTATTTTGCAGTTTGTTATATTCGCTTTGCGCCGAATCGATTTGCTTGATAAAAGCATCTAAGATTTTTAGCGCGGAATCGCGCTCTTTGGAGTGAGTGCTATACTCGCTTATGATTTGCTTAAAAACCTCATCGAGATGTTCCATTAGGCTTCTTTTTGCAAGTCTTTTAGGTAGTTATAAAGCAATTCGCTGTATCCAAAGCTCCCGCTTAGCGAATCGGCAATGCTGTCCTTATACATAGACTCATAAATCGCGCTCCCCGCTTCTTTGGGATAAAGCGGATTGTCGAATTTTATGGCGGTATCAAGCATAAACTTTAATATTAACGCCTCAAATGCGTCTGTTTGCTCACGCAACTTCGTATCATCGGTGGTTTTACTAATGTGATTTATGGGCTTATCTAAAATCGCTGGATTGTATGGAGTGCTATATTGTGCGCCGAGCGTGGAACTAATTTGCATTGCTTGTCCTTTAATGCGTGATTTGGGAAAATAAAAGCAAAAAGGATTCCGTAGATGGATTGCTTTGCGCGAATCTGCGATTCGCCGAAGCAATGACGACATATTTTAAATGTAAGATTCAAGCGACAAGCGCGGAAGTAGCTTTAGACGATTTTGTGGGTTTTCGAGTGCGAAACTGCGAAATAAGACTTGGAGTCTATTGAGCAGTTGAGCGCGATGAATCCCGCAAAAGCGTCAAAGATACAAACGCGCTTTTTATTCTAACGCTTTTAGTCGCTCTATCAACGGCGGGTGGCTCATATAAAAAAACACAAAAATCCTATGCGAGTAGGGAAATGCCTTGTTTTCGCTCACCAGCTTTGTCAAAGCGTTGCGTAAATCCGCCTTATTTGTGAGATTCGCGCCAAATTCATCTGCCTTATACTCCGCCTTGCGTGAGAAAAAGTTGATGATGGGCATAAAATAAAACGATATAAGATTCGCTATCAAAATCAGCACACAAAGCGTCAGTGCGCCGTTTTTGCCATTTTCAAAGCCTAAATCAAAGTCCGCAAAAAGCCACTGCGGGAGATTCCCCGCGATAAAAAATAGCGCAAACAGCACAAAAGCCATAATGCAAATGTTTTTTAGCAAATCCTTATGCTTGAAATGCCCCAGCTCGTGTCCCAAAATCGCCAAAAGCTCATTTTGCGAGACTTTGGATAGTAGCGTGTCAAACAGCACCACGCGCTTTGCCTTGCCAAAGCCCCCAAAGTAGGCGTTTAGTCGTCCATCTCGCTTACTTGCGTCCATCACAAAAATGCCGTTTGCCTTAAATCCTACGCGCTGCATTATGCCCTCTATGCGCGATTTTAGGGCTTCATCGGTTAGTGGCGTGAATTTATTAAAAATGGGCGCGATGATTAGCGGATAGATGATATTTGCGCCTATTGCGACAGAGAGCATTAGCACAAAGCCCCAAATCCACCAAAATGCGATATTTTCGATGAGCCACACTAGCGCAAACGCGATGACAAAGCCAAAAATTAGCGTCATAACAAATGATTTTAGAAAATCCACCACAAATAGCCCACCGCCAATTTTGCTAAAACCAAAACTTTTATCGATAATTAGGCTTTTGTAGGCGTCAAGTGGGAGCGTGAAAATGGTGTTGATTGCTAAAAATATCACTACAAAAATCGCACCAAATACCGCGCTACTAAGATTTTCGCCAAATAGATTTAGCAATAAATGAAGCCCTAAATTCGCCCAAAAGATAAACAAAACGCCACTCCAAATCGCCTCAATAATACTATAAATTTGCATTGTAATTGCGTAGTTTTTGGCGATTTCAAAATCATCTTTGCTTAATATCACAACCTCATTTTGCGCCTTAATATAGGCGATTTGAATCATTGCAATAATGCAAATAGGAAGCACATAAAGGCTAATAAAAATTATGCTTAAAAATACCATTTTTTATCCTTTTTTTATAATTGTAATTTTTTAATGTCGCGCTTTCGCACGGCATAAATAAAGCAAATCGCTACAAATAGCGTGATTAGCGATAGAATCTGCCCTGCGCTTAGCCAAAAAAAATATCCCATTTGCGCGTCTGCCTCTCTAAAAAATTCGCAAATAAATCTTGCGATTGAGTAAAAAAGCATATAAAATCCTATGAGTTCGCCTTGAAAGCGCAGTTTTCGGCGAATCGCAAATAATATCACAAACACGCAAAGCCCCTCTAAAAACGCCTCATAGAGCTGACTTGGATGCACGAGTTTGCCATTTACCAAAATGCCTATGGGGAGATTTGTCGCGCGTCCGACTAGCTCGTGGTTTAAAAAATTGCCGATTCGCCCTAAAATATAGCCCACAGGCAGGGCAATCGCGGCTGAATCCATAAGCATTAAAAACGAAGCCTTATTGCGCCACGCACACAAATACGAGCCTACGATAAAGCCCACAACCGCGCCGTGATAGCTCATACCGCTAATGCCGACAAATTTGCCATCGCTAAAAGGATTAAAAATATCCCACGGGTGCGTTAGATAGTAGCTCGTGTGCGTGTCATAAATCAAAATATAGCCCACTCGCGCACCCAAAATAATGCCCACCTCCGCGTAGATAAAGAAAGATTCGAGCAATTTTGGCGAAATGGGATATTTGTCCTTTTTGATAAAATACTGCACGGCAAAAAGCCCCACCAGCAAAGCCCCAGCGTAGGCTAAGCCATACCAATAGATATTTATATCGCCCACACGAAATGCGACTCTATCGAAGTTTTCATAAATGAGATTCCAGCTATTCATTCCACAAACTCTTTTATTTTTATGTCAAAAAACTTGTTAAAATCAATGCTTTGCAAAAACTCATAAAGCCTCGAATTTGCCACGATTATGTTAATCTTAACACCGCTATTTTCGGCTAGATTTAAGATAAAGCCCAATATATACGAATCAATCGCCGTAGCATTGATGAAATATAGCGTGAGTGCGCCATTTTCAATCTCATCTTTGATTTGGCTTTTAATCTCAATGTATTCCTCATAATCTTTCAATTTTCCATCAATTATGACTTCTTTATTGCCTTTGGCTAATCTGCTAAAAATGTCCAAAAGTTCCCCTTTTCTGCGCAAAATTCATATCCCAAAATCCCTATTTTATGCGCGTGTAGCATAAGTCTAGCATAAGATTCGCCACCATAAGAATTATCGCCTAAAATGGGGTGCTTTGCGCTTTGCAAATGTGCGCGGATTTGGTGCGTCCGCCCTGTTTTGATGATGACTTTTACAAGCGTTTTTTTGCCATAGATTTTAAGTGGCGTAACCTCGCTAAGTGCGTTTTTTCCGCACTTAAAGTCAATTACACTTTTGGCAATGCCACCTTTTTTGATTGTCAAAATGGGCTTATTGATGATAAGTGGCTCAGCCACAATGCCACTTACTAACGCCAAATACTCCTTATGCACCGATTGATTTTTAAACTCCGCCAAAGCTTTTGCATAAAAATCGCTATCCTTTTTTGCCATCAAAAGGACGCCACTTGTGGGCTTATCCAAGCGATGAAGCAAAGCAAAATCCACAAATTTTTTCTCTAAAATAGCGCAATCAAGCGCGTTTGGCTTATTGATTGCCAAAATATTTTCGTCTCTAAAAAGCACTTCTATTGCGTCTGTTTTTAGCACTTTTAGCGAGGATTTTGGGCTTATCAAATCACTAGCGCGAATCTTTTTGCCACCAAAGCTAACTAATCCGCTATCAAGCAGATTTTTCGCCTCTCGGTTTGAGATATTTTGTTGCGTTGCTAAAATTTTATATGCTTTATCCATTGATTCGCCCTAGTTTGAGAGAATTTCGCTGATTTTATTTTGCATTTGCAAAAGCGCGGAATCGTTAATGTGGCTTTTTGGCAGATTTTCAAAATCGCCCAAAATGTCGCATAGCTCGTTATTTTTAGCGATTGTGTAGCCTTCTACTAGCGCAAAAAGCGCGAGTTGATTAAAAATATGTTCGCCACTAATGAGTTTAACGCCAAAATGTGCGCACTCTAGCGGATTGTGTCCGCCCACTTTCACAAAGCTACCGCCCAAAACCACGCAATCTGCGATTGCATACGCATTGATTAACTGCCCTATGGTGTCTAGCAAAATCACTTGCGATTCGGCATTTAGTCCGCTTTGGCTGTATTTTGTGGCGTTAAAGCCGTGTGATTCAATCAATCCCCAAACTTCGCTAAATCGCTCAGGGTGGCGTGGCGCGATGATTAGGCGAGTGTTTGGCGAATCGCTAAAGTTTGCCTTAAAACTACGCAAGATGAGTTCCTCTTCGCCCTTGTGTGTGCTACCTGCGACAATGAGATTTGCATTACTCGCCAAAAGCGAGTCTTTATATTGGCTAAAAATAGCGAAATTTTCGCCAACACACGGCTTTATCAACGCCTTTATATTGCCGATGACTTCAATATTTTGCGCTCCAAGTTCGCCTAATCGCTCTTTATCCGCCTCCTGCTGACAAAAAACCTTATCAATATAGCAAAATAGCTTTTTATAAAACCAAACATTTTTTTTATATTTTGGGTAGGATTTTGCGGAGATTCGCGCATTTAGCAAAATATTTTTCGCACCCGCTTTTTTGGCACAAAAAAACAGCATAAACCACAGCTCAGCCTCCAAAACCACGAGCTTTTTTAAGCCCTTTGGCATAATAAATGGGATAAAAATCTCAAACGGGAGGTAGCGAATCGCCACATTTTTATATGATGAAAAAAGCTCATTTGCCTTGGCGAATCCCGTGTTTGTGGTGGTTGTAAGCAATTTTTTTTGCGATAGATTTTTATCCAAAATCGCTTGCAAGGAATTCACTTCGCCCAAAGAACACGCGTGAATCCAAACTTCTGGCGCGAAATCGCCAAAATGCTGATTGCAAAAAAATCGCGCGGGGATAGAGTGCCGATATTTTGGCTTAAAAAGCGCGAAAAAGCCCAAAATAGGGAGCATAAAAAGATAAGCGATAAGCATTATCGCATAATAAATTATCGCAAATGCTTTGCCCTTCAAATCTGCGCCTTAGGCTACGCTACGCTTTTTTGGTGGCTTTTTTGGGCGCGGATTTAGCTTTGGTGGCGGTGGATTTTGCGGCGGTGGATTTCGCGGTGGTGGATTTTGTAGCCGTTTTTGTGCTACTTGACTTTGTCGCTGATTTTGTGCTGGGCTTTTTGGTGGTGCTTTTTGCACTTGAATCTTTGGTGCTTGATTTCGTGCTTGAATCTTTAGCCGAATCTTTAGCATTTTTCGCGCTTTTTGTGGCGTTTTCGCTTTTTAATGCTTCCCTCATCGCCACTTCATCATTTTTATCCAAATATAGGATTCGTCCGCAGTGTGGGCAGGTTGTGATAGCGTCAGCGTTGATTAAATCCACGAAAATCCTATCATTGATGCGTATAAAGCACCCGCTACACGCTTGTTTTTTGATAGGCACGATGCTTGTATCTTTCGCCCATTTGCGGATTTTTTCATAAAAAATGATAATTTTATTATCGATATTTTTGGCGATGACTTCCTTTTCATCAAAAATGCTTTTTAGCTCTTCTTGTATCACGCCCACGCGCTCATTTACGCTTACGCGCGTTTCTTTGATGAGTTCGCTTAGCTCATTCATTTTAGTGGCGATTTCGTTTTCTTTTTCTTTGAAATTATCGATTTTTGCCTCCAGCTCGGCGATGATTTGATTTGCAAATGTGATTTTTTCTTTGGAAATCCCGCTCTCAGCGTCTAAAGCACGAAGTTCTCTCTCACTTTTTGCATTTGCCATTTTGACATCTAGCTGGGCAATTTTCTCGTTATTTTCCGCGATGGATAGCTCACTATTTGCAATCTCTAAGCGGGATTTTTTAATATCATTGCGAATCTCCTCAATGTCCCACTCCAAGTTGTTTAGCTCTCTCACTTTGGACTCTAACTCTTCTTCAATCGCGGCGATTTCTGGCTCTTTGGCTGATGCCTTTTTGTCAATTTCTGATATTTTTATAAGATTTAACACATCACTATTCATAATTGTCCTTTAAATGGATTTTGCGAATTGAGAATTATAGCGTTATAGCCGATTTTTTTCAAATTTTTTTGCAAAATATCGCCGAAATGCCCTTCGCTGTGGTAATGCCCGACATCGATGACAGAGACTTTTAGGCTTAAAAATTTCATCGCATCGTGGTATTTCACATCGCCTGTGATGATGCAGGTATTTTTGCTTAGCATTTCATCATCGATAGCACCGCACCCTGCGCCACAAACGACTATTAGATTTTCTAGCAATTCGCTACTTTGCGTGATTTTTAGGGGAGATTCGGGCATTTTTTTCTTTATGATTGCCAAAAGCTCGGCGAATCTAGCGCGAAAAGGCACTTTTATAATAAGATTTTCTTTGCTGTAATGCGTGAATCCAAGTATATCTCGCACAAAAGATTCGTTTAGATGACTTAAGTCAAAGTTCGTGTGCATCGCAATAAGTGCGATATTTTTGCGAAGCAAAATCTCTAAAATGTTATTTGGATAAAAATCCGCGCAAAGATTTTTAAGTGGCTTAAAGATTAGCGGGTGGTGCGTGATTAGTAGCGAATCAGACGGGAGATTTTGCGCGATTTCCATTGTCGCTTCTAACGCGACAAAGATTTCTTTAATTTTCGCGCTTTTTTTACCCACCAAAATCCCGCTATTATCCCACGCCTCTTGGCTTTCAAAGGGGGATAGCGAATCCAAAAATCTATAAATCTCACTAATTGTTTTCAAATAAATCTGCCTTTTTTGCGAAAAAATAAATGCAATTTTAGCGTAAAGTAGCGCGAATCTAAAATTTTTATGCCTCAAATTCATCATCGCTATTTTTGCCATATTCGCAATCTTTGAAAAACTCTGTCATAGGCACTTGCAGGGCTTTGGATAGCTTGTATATATGCTCTAAGTTGAAGTGTTTGCCGTAGCGGTTGCACTCGCAGTTTGAGTAGAATGCCACGGATTTTATGCCAATCTCTAGTGCCAAGTCCAGCTGTGAAATGCCACGCGATTCGCGCAAATTGCGGACATTACGCGAGAGATTGCCATAAAAGCGCGAAATCTCATCATTACTCGCATTGCCGAAATTTTTCTCATCTTTGTCGTTCATCAAAAATTATCCTATAGGATTAAGGATTTTATAAACTTTACAAAGATAAAATACCTTTTTATATATCCTATGGGATAAATTTAATGTAAGGAGTAGAAAATGGCTTTTGTTCAAGTTGTTGTAAAGTGTAAATGTGCTATTAACAAAGCAAGTTAGTAACCTTCCAAATGCAAGGTCTAGCGGTGGTGCTTTTTGCACAAACTGCAAAAGGCGCATAAAATACGACATTGTCAGCGGAAAAGTGAGTGTCTATGAAGTAGGAAAATGAAAATGGCAAAGAGAAAAAGTGGCAATTGGACTGATTATATAACCACCGAAAATATTTCAACCGTATTTGAAGTGGCAAAAAGCGGATTAGGGTTGCTAGGTGGCGTAAAAGATATGTTTTTTGGCAATTCGGGTAATAAAACTAACAATGATGATTCGTTTGCATTGATTGGCAAAGTAAATGAGTTAGAAAAAGAAAATGTGATGATTAAATATGAATTGCTAGAAGCAATGCGCCAAACTCTAATCTTTCGCTGTGCGGTGATGGAAATGGAAAAAGCGTTAAATTATTCGTTTTTTGCTAGATTAGCAAATCTTTTTAAACCGCAAAAGCGATTTATCGGCGATAAAATGGATAGTTTTATTGCAGATAATAAAAAGCTAGAAAATATCATAACCGAAAGCTACGAGAATTTAAAAAGCGAGGCGGATAGATTGGGCATAAATTTGCCACAAAAAAATAAAAAAGGAGTGTAAAATGTTTCCAGCATTACCAGCTATTGGAGCAGCAGCATTAAAAATTGGGAATATAATTGGCGTAGCATCAATGGGGCTAGATTTGGCGTCTAAAACAAAAGATTTGATTTTTGGCGATAAATCTAACGATGATTCGAACAAAGTAGTCGCGTATTCTAGTGAGATATTAAAATTGAATCAAGAGATAGAACAACTAGAAAAAGATAAGTTGATGATTGGCTATGATTTGTTTGTATCTATGAATCAATCTTTGATTTTTCGGTGCGCAATAGTAGATTTAGAAAAAGAGTTGAGAGGTTCATTTTTTGCTAGACTTAAAAATCTTTTTATAAAGCCAAAAGGTTTTGTCGGTGATAAATTAAATGAATTTATAGCAAATAACGCAGAATTAGAAAAAATACTGAAAGAACAATATGTCAATATTAGTGTCAAAGCTACTCAACTAGGTGTAGAACTACCAAAGGAAATGAGTGCAGAAACACGGACTTTGTAAAAATAGGTGTTTTATTGATTCACTTTTTGGACATTGATTCGCTTATGATTTAGATTCGTGTGATTTGGATACTTCGGGCTAAAGCCCTCAGTATGACGAGTATGGGCGTGGATTCGCACTTCGTGCGGGATTATTTATTTTGTTTTGATTGTTTCGGCGTTTGCAACGCCTCGCAATGACGACTATCTACCTTGTCATTGCGATATTCCGCGCATTGCGTGGATTCGTGGCAATCCAAACTCTCCCCTATCAAATCCACCTGATTTTCCTTACACGCGATAAAAACGCGCTCAAAAATTTCACTCATTTTACTAAAATTATGCGCCACAAGGCTTTTGCCACCAAATGGCAAAAAAATCTTACTCTCCCCACTCGCGCCCTTAAGCCGACTACTCGCCCCACCACACAAAATCACACACGAATCCACACTCATATCTCATTTCCCAAAAATAATCACGCATTATACCTAAATCCGCTACTTCACATTGACAATCTCATCAAACTCGCTCCAATTTTTGGCGTTGTGAATATCGCTATGCACCTTATATGCCTTTTTCAAAAGCCACTCATTTGCTTTGTGATGCTCTAATTGCCACGATGATGGGATTGTGAAAATGATTTCGCGATTCGCGGGGTAGTTTTGTAAAATATTTTGCCCCACATTTGGGCAACCGCCCTTAAGATTCGCGCAAAATATAGTAGCAATGTCATAATTTGCCATTAGCCTTTTATCAGTGCGAATCGCGCCCTTTGCGCCAAAATCCTTAAACAAAAACAACGCATCAGGGCGAAAGTCATCATCAAAAGTCGGCATATTTATGCCATCATTCCCCGCGTGGTCGCTTACTACGATGATTTGCGTATTATCATAAATGCCTAAATTTTTAAGCATTTCCACAAAATGCGCCAAATAATGCAACGCACACGCCTCCAAATCATAATGTTGAAAAAAGTTAAGCTCGTGCTTGAACTTAGGATAGTGCATTTGCGCCTTGTGCGGATAGTCCATCCACGCGCTCCATTTGCCTCCAAACTCGCATTTGCCATTTTGAAAATACGCACCAAAGGGCAAATGCGTTATCATTGAGTGAAAAAATTTAAAAGTCGGCTTTGGCGAATCAGCACTCGCATTGTGCGTAATGGCGTAAAAATCCGCGCTATTTTGGATAGATAAGAGTATTTTAGACAAATACCAATCCGCTGGAAAGAGCCAATTTGCGTCATTGTAAATATATTTGGCAAAAATATTTGGGGCGAATCTAAAAACCCCAAAGCCAATAAGTTGCCCAATGACATAGCGATTGTTGCGCTCTTTGGCGCGATAAATCCGCTCTAAAATCCCAAGATTCGCCCCATAATAAGGCACAAAAATTTCACTTGATGAATCTATTGCAAAGATATTTGGCGCGATAAGATTTTGGATTTTGCGCCCTGTGTAGGCGATAAATGCCACTTCATAGTCGCTATTTGCAAAGGCATTTGCGGTGCTTTGAAAGGCACTCTCAATTTCATTTGCGAGATTCACCCCACGCGCATTGACATTATAAACCGCGTAATGTTCCCCGCCAATGAGTGTCGCAACGCTATGAATAGTCGAATCTGTCGTAGAAAGCGCATTTGGAAAAAGTGTGAATCCATCAAGCTGTTTTCGCAAATGCGGAAACTGCGCCAAAATATGTGGCGTATGTGAGCCACTAAACATATCAAGCACGATAACTACGATATTTTTGTGGGATTTGGAGTAAGAAAAAAGGCTAGATTTTGCGTAGGGCAAATGGGGGGGGGCAAATTCGTCTTGTGGCGATAAATCGTGGAGACTTGCCACTCGCTTCGGCGATAGACTATCAGTCTTATCTTCTCGCTCGTGGCTACGCAACCCCGATTTTTGCTTCGTTTCACTCGCAACCCGCTGGGTCTCGCTCACAATACTAGAATTTACCCTTGATTCTATGATTTTCGCGGAATCTACGCGCTTTACAATAATATTTGTCGCATTTACGCCACTTACGATAAAAAGCGTAATAAAAATAATTTGCCATAAATAAAGCAATCTTTTAAGCACAAATGCGATAAATATCGCTCCCACCGCCAAAACGGCGATAAAATTTAGGATTTGTCGCGGAGTATTTTCGGGTGGTTTTTGCAAAATAAAATGGTCCATCGCGCCATAATCGCCCACCAAAATAAAGCTATAAATTAGCCCGATGAAAAGCACTAGCGAAAAAATAAACGCGGGGATTTTGGCGAATTTTTTGGGAATAAAGCTAATAAGATAAATTGCGATAAAGCTAACCGCCAAAAACGCGCCAAATAGCGCACTTAAAGTCGCAATCGTTTGCGTAGAGTCAAACTGCGTAATATCAGTAACATAAAGCGCGTAGGGATTAAAAACGCAAATCAAAAACGCAATGCAGATAATGGCGTAGTTTGTGATTTTGCGATAAGGCTCAAGTGCGTCCTGTGGCGTTTTTGCGTTGTCATTATGACAAAATCGGCGCACGATTCGCCTTGCAAATAACGGCAATTTTTACCCCACGATTTTGGCGCACCTATCGCATAATCCGCCCTCATTTTGCGCTAAATATCTCCAGCATCTATCGCATTTATGTGCGGTAGATTTGGCGATGAAAAACTCCATTTCTCCCACCTTAAAGGAGCTAAGCGCATTTTCTACGCGCTTTTTTGCTTTGCTGATGATTAGGAAATTTGCCAAAATTTCGGCGTCCAAGCTATTTGAATCGCCAAAATCACGCGAATCGCCACCGCTTGAATCACGCAAATCACTCGAATCCCTCACCGATTCGCATCCGATTTCTAGCTCTAACGCGGATTTGATGACTTTATCTTTTTTTAGTTTATCGATTTCTACGCCAAATGCTTCTCGGATTTTTAGTAGCAATGCAAAATCCGTGCGTAGTGCGTAAGATTCGCCACTGCTTTCATATTTGCAGTCAAAGACGCTTTTTAAGTCGCCTTTTATCGCTGGACTCGCGGATTCCACCGCTTCGTTGATTGTATATGTCAGCACAGGAGCTAAAAACGCAAATAGCTTTTTGGCAATAGCGCAAAGCGCACTTTGGACGCCCACTCGCGCCGATGAATCCTTGCTCTCGCAATACAAAATATCCTTTGTCAAATCAAAGTAAATCCCGCTTAGCTCGTTGCTAATAAAGCTCATCACCAAGCTAAACGCCTTTGAAAACTCATACTCGCTAAAAAGCGCGTTTGCCTCACTAAACACGCGATTTGCCTCATTTAAAATCCACTTATCAATCTCGCCAAGCGAATCTAAATCTATGCCATTTAAATCATTTGTATTTGCTAGGATAAATCGCAAGGAATTGCGGATTTTGCGGTATTGTTCGCTGATTTGCTTTAAGATATTTTTAGAGATTTTTAAGTCGTTTTGATAATCACTCAGTGCCACCCACAAGCGCAAAATCTCACTTCCATATTCTTTTAGCACGGATTCGGGGGCGACTACATTGCCTTTGGATTTGCTCATTTTTTCGCCATTGTCATCGACTGTGAATCCGTGCGTTAAGATGCTTTTAAATGGTGCTTTGTGATTGATGGCACACGATATTAACAAAGAGCTTTGAAACCACCCTCTATGCTGGTCGCTCCCCTCCAAATACATATCTGCTGGATAATTTCCTGCGTTGTATTTGGGTGGCGGTGGATTGTGTGAATCGCTGTCGTTCGCCCCTGCCAAAACCGCGCTCCAAGTGCTTCCGCTATCAAACCACACATCTAAGATATTATCGCATTTTTCTAGCTCATCTGCCCTATCGCGCAAAAGTGGTGGCAACAAATCCACGACATTTTTGCTCCACCAAATATCGCAACCTTCCCTCTCAAAAGATTCAGCCACAAAGGTTAAGATTCGCGAATCTAGCACGATTTCGCCACTTTTTTTATCCCTAAAAAAGGCAATCGGCACACCCCAATCCCTTTGACGCGAAATGCACCAATCAGGGCGATTTTCTATCATCGACTTTAGGCGATTGTAGCCACTTTTGGGATAAAATGCGATTTTTTCGATTTCCTCCAATGCGATTTGGCGCAAAGTTTTGCCCTCAAAAAAGGGCTTATCCATTAGGATAAACCACTGCTTTGTCGCGCGGTAAATCACAGGCTTGTGCGAACGCCAACAATGCGGATATGAGTGCGTGATTTTGCTGTGTTTAAGTAGATTTTCGCCAAGCAATTCTAGCAATTTTGGTTGCGCTTTAAAAATATGCTGCCCTACGAATTCTCCCACCACTTCTGGCTTTAAAAGCCCAAATTTTACCAAATCATCACTAAAGCAACCGCTATCATCGACAGGCATTAGCACTTCCTCAATGCCAAATTTGCGACATACGAAATAGTCATCTTCGCCGTGTCCGGGGGCAGAATGCACCAATCAGGGCGATTTTCTATCATCGGCTTTAGGCGATTGTAGCCACTTTTGGGATAAAATGAGATTTTTT
>JBNMJF010000008.1:0-18119 GCA_050873665.1 Helicobacteraceae bacterium | reverse complement strand
CCTTAATATTCATCGTCTCAAGCATATTTGAAACCGCCTGCATAGTGTATTTTGAGCCACTTTTATCGCCCGTGCCATTTAGCCCGATAATCAGCCCATAGCCCGTAAGCTCGTTTTCACGCACACCCAAAATACTGCTAATGTCCTTTATTTTCGCACATAGCGCAAGATTCGCCAATAATAATAACGCCAAAAATATCCTCACTTCGTAATCCTTTTTGAAATGATTTTTTGTGAATCTTTTAAGCAAATGGCATTCCTTGCGCGAATCTGCAAAGGCGATTTGTTGTTTGCGATGATGAGAGAGTAGAGAGACTCTACTTTTTGCGAAAGCAAAAAGTAGCAAAAACTTTGAATATGGATTTTTTATTTAATTTTTTCACTAGATTCGTGCTTTGCACGAATCGCAATCGAAGTAATGGCGGTGTGGCTTTTGTATTTGTAGAAAATTTTGGGCGTGAGACTAGACTAGAGTCTGCGAATGCCCGAAATTTTCTACAAGTGCGAAATTGCATACTCCAGAACAAATTGTATCAACGCAAAGATACAATCGCGCCTAATTAAATTTAAAAAACTCCGCTATGTCGATTTCTAACGCACTCGCAATACGATAAAGTTGCTCCAAATTAAAGTGAATATTGTTGTATCCTGCCTCCGCTCCAGCCACGAGCGAGACGGACTTATAGCCGATAGCTAGGCTTAATTCTAACTGCGAGAGCCCACGCTCTTTGCGTAATTGCGCCACGCGATTCGCCACCAGGCGATGAAATTTAGCGATTTCATCACTGCTCAAAGGCTCTTTAACCTCGTAGTCGCTTGAAATTTGCGTGTCTTTCCGTGCCATTTTATGCTTTTGCTTCACTCTATTATGTTAGATTTTTTTAAGTTTAGTTTTATTACAATTCTATTTCACTCTATCATAATAGATTTTCGAGTAAAAATTTAGCGTGGTGGGGTAGAAAATTTCAACTCAAGGAGTAAAAAATGGCAAGTGTTACGGTAAATGTAGTGTGTAAATGCGGGAAGTTGTTATCAACGAAAACGGTAAGCGCAAGTCCTACCGCAAGGACTAGCGGTGGCACAACTTGTCCAAACTGCAAAAGGCGTATAAAGTATGACATTGTCGGCGGAAAAGTTAGCGTATATGAAACAGGAAAATAAAAGGAGGTGGGTTAATTATGGGGTTTTGGAAAGACTGTAAGGAAATATGTGGCGCAATAAACAATGCTAGAAAGGAAATACAAGAACAAACTAGCGAATTAGGTGCAGAACTAAAGGAACTTAGCAAGGTTATGAGAGATAGAGCTGATATTGCTTTAGAAAAAGCAATATGTAAGGTGGTTGATGGAGAATATGACGAAACAGAGAGAAACAAAAGAGTGCGTAGGGAATTTAAGCACTATATGGAAGGCAAGATTAAAGAACCTAGTTGGGCTTTAAAACGCTATATCGAGGAATTCCACCCTGATATATACGAGAGAGATTTCAAAAAAGGTTTATTGGAAACTGCAATAAATTTTATTGAAAACATAGATGTTGCGGATATACAAAAAAGAGTGGAAACTGTAGAGAAAAGATATAGCGAGAAAAATAAAAAGTAGCAATTACTAGCTTTTTGATTGCCACTCCGAGCCTTTGGCTCGTCTCGCAATGACGGCGTAGGATTCGTCATACTGAGCATTTGAAAAAGGCGAAGTATCCATTTAAAAGTTTTTGCTACTTTTTGCTTTCGCAAAAAGTAGAATCTCTCTATCCCCACAAACCTAATCCGCCAAGTAAGGCTGTTTTGTTTCATTTTTGGGTCATTGATTTGCCCATATTTTAAATTCGCTAGATTTGGATTCTTCGGCGACTTTGTCGCCTCAGAATGACGATAGGTTTTGGTTTTTATTTGTTTGGATTGCCACGAATCGCTACGCGATTCTCGCAATGACGAAAAGGCGTTGATTGGCTTTGGCAAATCTACGATTCGCCTCGCAATGACGCGGTGATAGCGCAGATTCGCGCTTTGTGCCGATTTTATTTCTTTTGTTTCGCCTTACCATAAATTTATATAACTTTCTATACAATAGCGCGTTTAAACTTTTTTATCACAAAGCGAGAAAATATGCTACTAATCGATAGTTTTCGCGATAAGGACAAAATTTTTGGGATTTTGAAAAAAATCGAGTGTGAATCCCAAAGCCTAAAATCCAAGCTAAATATTATGGAAGTTTGTGGCGGACACACGCATAGCATTATGAAATACGGGCTAAACAAACTGCTCCCGCCAAATATCGAGTTTATCCACGGACCGGGCTGTCCTGTGTGCGTGATGCCTAAAAATCGCATAAATGAGGCTTATGACATTGCGATGCAAAAGGGTGTGATTTTGCTAACTTTGGGCGATATGATTCGCATTCCATCAAGCAGGGGTAGCCTTGTGGAGGCGCGTAGCAGGGGTGCTGATGTGCGCTTTCTCTACTCGCCCATAGAAGCATTGCAAATCGCAAAGGATAATCCGCACAAAAAAGTCGTATTTTTTGCAATCGGCTTTGAGACTACAACGCCGATGACAGCGGCTTTGATTGACAAAGCTATAAAAGAAAATATCAAAAATCTATATTTTCACATAAATCACATTTTAGTCATTCCACCGCTAAAAATTTTGCTAGATTCAAAGCCTTGCAATATCCACGCACTCATCGCGCCTTCCCATGTTAGCGTGATTAGCGGGGCAAAAATCTATGAAGAACTTTTGCCTTACAGGATTCCTATCGTGGTGGGCGGATTTGAGCCATTAGACATTTTGGATTCGGTGCTAAGAATCGTGCGCCAAAAAAATAGTGGCGAATCCAAGCTAGAAGTGGAATACAACCGCGTGGTTACGCGTGATGGCAATATTATAGCGCAAAATCTAATCGCAAAATATTTGGAGTTGCGCGGTGCGTTTGAGTGGCGAGGGCTAGGGGAAATCGCCGATTCGGCGTTGAAATTGCGTGGCGAATTTTCTGCCCTAGATGCGGAGCTTGAATTTGCTGATATTATCGATAAACGCGCCGTTAGCGATAGTAAAAACTGCATTTGCGGGGAGATTTTGCGTGGGCTTAAAAAACCGCTTGATTGCAAGATTTTTGCCAAAGTCTGCACCCCGCAAAATCCTGTGGGAAGCTGTATGGTAAGCAGTGAGGGCGCGTGTGCGGCTTACTATAAATATCAGTAATTTTTAAAAATCTTATGCTACAATACGCGTTTTAAAAATAGATTCGAGGCAAAAATGCAAGAAATTTTAGATTTAGATAAGCAAAAATCACTGCTTTTAATTATCGACATTCAAGAGCGATTAAGTGCGAATATGGCGCAAGATGAGTTAGATTCGGCATTAAAAAAGACAAAGATTTTGATAAAAGGTTGCGATATTTTAGGTGTGCCGATTTGGCAATCTTTGCAATATATCAAAGGGCTTGGGAATAGCGTGGCTAGGCTTTTTGATAATGATTCGCATATAGATTCGGGTGCGGATTCAAGTGTAGATTCAAGTGCAGATTCAAGCGATTCGCGTGAGATTCGGCATACTAACTTTGAAAAACGCGCCTTTAGCGTGGTGTATGAAGGCAGTCCGCTACTTGCCTACCTAACGCAAAATCCGCATATCACGCAAATTATCATCGCGGGAATGGAAGCGCATATTTGCGTTTTGCAAAGTGCTAGAGATTTGCTAAATATGGGCTTTGAAGTGGCTGTGGCGAGTGATTGTGTGATTTCGCGCGAAGTGCAAAATAAATCAAACGCACTTAGTTTTATCGCGCAATGCGGTGGTGGGATTTTGAATAGTGAGAGCATTTTATTTGATTTGTTAAAAAGCTCCGAATCGCCCCATTTTAAGGCGATTTCGGCGTTAGTAAAATAAATGCGGGTTTTAGGTGGATTTTTAAGGAGCGATTATGATGAAAAATATTAGTTTTTTGTTTGCGGTGGGATTATTTTTTGCGGTGCTTTTTGTGGGCTGTGGTGATAAGGCAAAGGATTCAAGCAATGATTCGGCGCAAAGCACCGCGACTAATGAGAGTGGCTTTGATTTTGGCGCGTTGAAAAGCGAGGCAGAGGCGCAAAATATAGATTTATCAAAGATTATGCTAAAGGATTCGCCCAAAGATTCGGCGCAAAATAAAGATTTTGCCCCGCAAATCGCAAAGTCATTGGCGAAATTTTACTTGCTAGAGGGCAATATCGATAGCCAAGCCGTAAAGCTCTATGAAACGCGTGAGGACTACGATAGCAAGGCTACGCTCTACCTTAAAATCTCATCTGCGCCAGACAATGCGGGGGAAAATCAAAGCAATGCGATTGCCTTTATCACGGGCAAAATGGTGCATAATGGTGCTACCTTTGCGATAACAGGCGAGGTGGATTCGGCGAATCTGGCGCAAAATTTAGCGCAAAATGCGCAAGATTCAAGTGCGGTGGCAAATCAATCGAATGTCGCAAATGTGGCAAATCAGTTGAATCAAAAAACGATTCGCGTAGAATTTGTGTTTGACAACGAATACGCGGGGGCTTCGCAATTTGCCGAAGTGCGAATCGCACCAAATGGCGAAGTTAGCGCGACATTCATAGGCGATGATATATTTAAAAACGGCACAAACGCGAAATTCAAAAACGTGCAAGGCAAAATCAACGAAGCAACGATTTTTGGCGTGAGCGTGGCGCAAAAGCACAAAGGCAAGGATTTTGACGGCTCAACCAAAGACTTTGATTTCAATGTCGCCACGCAAATCCCGCTCATCACAAGCCCCACCACAATCAATTTCGCGCTTGATAAGATAAATAGCACTCTGCGCGAAATCGCTATGCCAGAGTTGCGCGAATACGGCGAAGATTCGACAAATTTTAGTAGCGTCTCCACCTTTAACATTGACTACATTGATGAGAAAATCATCGTTTTGGGGAATTACAATTACCTTTATAGTGGCGGTGCGCACGGCAATTACAGCGATGATGCGATTAGCTTTGATTTAAGCAGTGGCGAGAAATTGCCAAATGACGCGGACGCCTTGCTAAAGGACAAAAACGACCCTACAATGATAAAAACGCTAATGTTAAGAGAGGCACTAGCAAAGGAATACGAGGGCAATGTCGATGAAAATGCGGAGCTAACGCGCTTTAGGATTCGCCCAAATGGCGTGGAATTTTATTGGGGGATTTATGAAGTCGCGCCCTATGCGGTGGGAATCGTAAGCGTGAGATATGACTTTAAAAAACTCGCGCCATTTGTGAGGGAAGATTCGCCATATTATTATTTGTTTGCAAATTTTGTGAAATAATTTTTGCGAAAAAATACTTTGCAAAAACAACGCGCCTTTAGCAAATAGTGGCGATTTCTTTTATACTCACAACTGCTTTAGCACAAATGCCCTCTTTGCGCCCCACAAAGCCCATTTTTTCCATTGTGGTGGCTTTGATATTTATGCGATTTTTTGGCAGGTGCAGCGATTCGCTTAAGATTTTTATCATTTTGTCCTTGTGTGGCGTGATTTTGGGCGTTTCGGCTAAAATCATCATATCCACATTTACGATTCCAAAGCCCACGCTTTGCACAAAATCCACCACTTGCGCTAATAATTTTAGCGAATCCGCGTCCTTAAATCGCTCATCATTTGGTGGAAACCACTCGCCTATATCTCCCGCACCCACCGCGCCTAGCAGTGCGTCCATTAGTGCGTGGAGTGCGACATCGCCATCGCTATGCGCTTCTATGCCAAAGTCGCATTTGATTTTTACCCCGCACAGCGTTATTTCATCGCCTTTGCAAAATCTATGCGTGTCAAAGCCATAGCCGATTAAGGTTTCGCGTGGATTCGCCGTATTTTGCGATATGTGTTGAATCTCGCAACGATTAGGATTCGCCGAATCTTGCGTCCTTTGCTTATTTTTCGTGGAATCAAAATGCGCCAAATTAAAATTAGATAAGATTCGCTCTAAATCGCTAAAATGCGTGAGTTTGTGCATTTTGTCGCTACCCTCCACGCATATAATTTTCCCGCCAAGCGCATTTATTGCACTTGATTCATCGCTAAAATCGCCTAACTTCATCGCCTTTTGCAATGTCGCAACACGCGATATTTGTGGCGTTTGCACAAGTTTTACGGCGTTGCGATTCAAATATTGTTTCGTGCTAGATTCGCCAAAAGATTCGCCTAGTAATTCGCCTTTGCCCCGTGATTTGCCAAAAGATTCGCCCTCCATAAAAATCGTATCCGCCACGCCAAGCGTAGGAATCACGCAATCAATCCCATTTAAATCCACCGCAAATAAATTATCCAAAACTTCAAAATCAAGCCCGAATCTCGCCGCATCACTCACCGCTACAAATTCGCTATCCACACGCACCAAAGCATTTTCCAAAGATTTTTGACGCGAATCCCCGCCACACACGATTTCATAATCGCAAAATCGCTTCATATACGCCACTTCATTCGCATTTGCGGTGATAATCGTTTTGGCAAATTTATATCGCGCATTCAAACTATCTGCCACAAAGAGCCACAAAGGCTTCCCACACGCGCGAATCCAATGCTTTTTCACCGCGCAATTTTGCCTAAATCGCCTTGATTCACCCGCGCTCATAATGATTAAAGAGATATTTTGCTTCATTTTCCGCCTTTTATTTTGTTAAATTTGCTAAAATTTGATTTTTAAAGTTTATTTTATAAATTTTACGATAATTTTAAACTTTTAAAATCCAAAATTTAAGGAAATTTATGACGCAATTATACTACGCAAAACAAGACATTATCACAAAGGAAATGGAATTTGTCGCAAACAGCGAGGAAATCGCGCCTGAACTTGTCAAAAACGAAGTCAAAAAAGGACGCTTAATAATCCCCGCAAATATCAATCACAAGCACCTAAAGCCCATCGGCATAGGCATTGCGACAAAAACCAAAATCAACGCAAATATCGGTAGCTCTAGCATTGAAAAGTGTATAGAAAATGAAATCATCAAAACGCAAACCGCCATAAAATACGGCGCGGACACCATTATGGACTTAAGCACAGGTGGGAATTTAGATGAGATTCGCGAGGCAGTGATTGCAAATTCTTCCGCACCTATCGGCACTGTGCCTATGTATCAAATTTTGCACGACTTAAAGGATGATATTTTAAGCCTTGATATTAAAACTATGCTTTCAACGCTAGAAAAACAAGCAAAGCAAGGCGTGGATTATTTTACGATTCATTGCGGATTTTTGGCGGAACATTTGCCTTATATTTCTAAGCGAAAAATGGGAATTGTTTCGCGAGGTGGGAGCTTAATGGCATCGTGGATAATGCACCACAAAAAGCAAAACCCATTTTATGAGGCATTTGATGAGATTTTAGAAATTTGCAGAGAATACGATGTGTCGCTGTCTTTGGGTGATTCACTGCGTCCTGGCTGTTTGTATGACGCAAGTGATGAAGCGCAATTTAGTGAGCTAAAGGTTTTAGGTGAGCTTGCCAAACGCGCAAATGAGCGCGATGTACAGGTGATGATTGAAGGACCGGGGCATATTCCACTAAATCAAGTCGAGCGTAATATGGAGATTGAGCGTGAATTATGCAATGACGCGCCATTTTATGTGCTAGGACCGCTTGTAACAGACATTGGAGCGGGGTATGACCATATCGCAAGTGCTATTGGTGCGTGCGTGGCAGCGTGGAAAGGTGCCGCAATGCTTTGTTATGTAACGCCAAAAGAGCATTTAGGGTTGCCAAACGCAAATGATGTAAGAGAGGGTATAATCGCTTATAAAATCGCCGCACACGCCGCAGATATAGCGCGTGGGCGAATCAATGCGCGAGTGCGAGATGATGCAATGAGCGATGCGCGGTATGGTTTTGATTGGAATAAACAATTTGAACTCGCACTAGATAGTGAGCGTGCAAGGGAATTTCACGATGAGAGTTTGCCACAGGACGCATTTAAAGATGCAGATTTCTGCTCAATGTGCGGACCGAAATTTTGTAGCTACAAAATCTCTCAAAATATTTTTAAAGAATATAACTGCGAATCTGACGAATTAAATTTTGCTGAATCTAGCGATAGATTCTCACAATCAAAAGGAGCATAAAATGAAAAAAGATGAAGTTTTAGATAAATTAAAAGGCATAATTTACCCCAATTTCAAACGCGATATTGTGGATTTTGGCTTTGTCAAGGATATTGAGTGTGAGGGTGAATCTATAAAAATTTCACTAGAGATTCCATCAAATAGCGAGGAAGTGGCGGACAAATTGCGTGAATCTATTACAAATCTTTTTGCGCCAAAAAACGTTGAGATTCACATAAAAACGCCACAAATTACACAAGAAATGCCCAAGCGCAAAAATATTGCTCCAAATATTAAGCATTTTGTTATGGTTAGCTCAGGCAAGGGTGGTGTAGGAAAATCTACCACCAGTGCTAATCTTGCCATTGCTTTAGCACAAAGTGGAATGAGTGTGGGACTGCTTGATGCCGACATTTATGGACCAAATATACCGAGAATGTTTGGGCTAAATAATCAACGCCCAAGTATTGATGAAGTGCGTAAAAAAATCATTCCGCTAAAGGCCTATGGTGTCAAAGTAATGAGTATGGGAATGATGGCAGAGGAGGGGCAGAGCCTAATTTGGCGTGGCCCTATGATAATTCGCGCTATTGAGCAAATGTTAAGCGATGTGGCATGGGAGGAATTAGATATTTTGGTGGTGGATTTGCCCCCGGGCACTGGCGATGCGCAACTGACTTTGGCACAGAGTGTCCCTGTAAGCGCGGGAATCGCCGTTACCACGCCACAGATTGTCGCGCTTGATGATAGTGCGCGAAGTTTGGATATGTTTAACAAGCTAAATATCCCTATCGCGGGGATTATTGAGAATATGAGCGGGTTTGTATGCCCCAAATGTGGCGAAGTGTATGATATATTTGGCAAAGGCGGGGGAATCGAACTCGCAAATGTCAATAAATGCGAAGTTTTGGCGCAAATCCCTATCGAGCCTAGCATTCGCGAGAGCGGGGACTTAGGCAAACCTGTTACATTTTTTAAACCAGATAGCTTAGGCGCAACAGAGTATCTAAAAGCCGCCAATAAACTCATCGCATTTTTGGAAAAAATCGGCGATAGTGCCGATAACTCGGGGATACAGCCTGTGAAAAGCTAAAAAATAACGGCGATTCGTGGCGAATCGCTATGAAATATAATTTAACTTATTGTAAAGCTATTTAAAAGAGATTTTTATATCTAGTTGCAAATCAAATTCTTTTATAAGTATATCTATTAAAAATATCGCTGTATCTCTGTCAAAGCGTATAGTTTGTCCCTCGCTATTTCCTTTTTCTCCAAAAGTTCCTAGTTGAAAAAATCGTTTGCCGTCAATTTCCGCACTAAAATATTCACTTTTTGCAATAATCACCTGTTCTTTTTTAAATTTTTTAGATTCTACTTTATGCAGTTTATCTTTCTCTAAAATTCCCATTACTGCACTCCTGCACTATGTAGCTCTCTATAGTTATTACACCCTATTTGATTTCCCAAATCACAAGCTTTGTTGTAGTATTGCTTGGCTATGGATAGATTTTGTCTAACCCCTTGTCCTTTGCGATATAACACACCTAAATTATTACACGCATCAGTATTTTTCATACCACAAGCTTTTTTCCATAGCTCGTATGCTTTGTAATGATTTTGACGCACACCTTTGCCATTATAATACATCTGCCCTAGATTGTAACAATTCTCTGATTGAATTAAATCTCCATTGCCTTTATTGCACCCTATTTCATAATATTTCTTCGCATTATAGTAGTCTTGTAATTTATCATAAGATAGTGCCAATGCTTCATATACACTATGCCCCAAAGTGATAGCTTTTTCAAAGTAGGGTATTGCTTCTCTATAACGCCCTGCTTGATAATAAACCGCCCCCACAAATCCACAACTATTCTTATTACACCTCTCAGCACTTACCAAACCATTATTGATAAGTGTTTCACACGCACTTTTATCCTCATTTTGACAATTATGCCTAGCCCTTTGCCACTCATCATAACTCATCGCACTCATTCCTATATTTACCACACCCACTAAGATTCCTAGTGCCAATGTCAATCTTTTTAGCAATTTCATAGTTTTGTCCTTTTGCTGGATTTAATATTGCGATTTTACCAATGCACAATTAAAAAATCTCTTAATGTTTTTATTTTACTATTAAACTATCACGAATCGCTATGTTGCAAAGTCCCATTAGTAAATCGCTCAAAGATTTGTTTGCCTAAAAGCGCGGATTGCTCGTTACCAATGGCATTAAATGGCACAACATTTGTCCTACTTTCATTGAAAATATGCGTTGTTTTGCCTTTTAGATTGATATATCCATATTGAATCTTTAGCGATTTTTTATCGTGGTAAGTGATATAATCCCTAAAAGTTTGATAAAAATCAATGTGGCTAATGTAATCTTTCTTAAGCGACATAAAAATAATATCTGGCTCTAAAATCTCTACTAGCTCATTCCACAAAGGGATTCCAATATCGCTAAATCGCCTTTGGATTCGCTCTCGTTGAGATTGTGGGGTAAATTTACTCCAAGTAGGAAATGTAGCAAACGGCGACAAAGTATCAGTATGAATCGCCCTATTTGGCGCATTATCATAATATGACGCACCAAATGGTGCAAAAAGATTGTCGCGTTCGGGTGTCTTAAACCACTTTTTATAATCATTGCCCGTTTTGAAATAGCCATTTAGCGCGGATAAATATTGCAAGACATTGTCATTATTTAGCGCATTTGCTTTGGCTATGCGTTCAAATTGTGGGAATCTATTATAAGAAATTTGCCCGTTAGATTCATCGTAATAAAATTCGCCACAAGAGGGATTTATCGCTGCGGTTATGATTTTATATTGCGATGTAAAATACGCTTCTATGTCGCCAAAGTAGAGTATCGGCAGAGTGCCTTTGATGAGATATGGGCGCAACTCACTATCATTTTGCGCCACTATAAAAGATTCGTGGCATTTTTGAGCCAAATTTATCAATCGTTCTATTTTTTGTTTCATTTTTTATCCTTTGATTTGTGATTTTTGCGCTTATTTTAAAATTGTAAAAATAAAAAGTAACTTAAGACTTTTTTAAATCCACAAAACTACATTTAAGCATATTTGGATATAATGCGCGTTTTATCACAGCCAAAAACGCCACGAATCAAAGGCGGTGGCGTTATAATCAAGGCTTAAAGAGATTTGTTATGAATAATTTTGCGACATTTAATCTAAAATCAAAAGTGCTAAAAGGCATCACAGAGGCGGGATTCAAAGACCCTAGCCCCGTGCAACAAAGCGCGATTCCGCTAATCCTTGATGGACACGACTTAATCGCCCAAGCCCAAACAGGCACGGGCAAAACGGCGGCTTTTGCGATACCTATCCTAAATATGTTGCAGCAAAATAGCGACATTGAGGCTCTCATCATCACACCCACGCGCGAACTCGCTATGCAAATCAGCGATGAAGTCTTTAAGCTAGGCAAATTCCTACGCACGAAAACGATTTGCATTTACGGCGGACAAAGCATAAAGCGACAAATTGATTTGCTAGATAAAAAGCCAAAGGTTATGGTAGCCACACCAGGTAGACTTTTAGATCATTTGCGTAATGATAGGATTGCTAATTTTAATCCGCGATTCATAGTGCTTGATGAGAGCGATGAAATGCTTGATATGGGCTTTTTGGAGAGCATTGAGGAGATTTTCCGCTTTATCCCGCGTGAGCGTCAAACGCTACTATTTTCCGCCACGATGCCGACACCGATTAAAAATCTAGCCAAAAAAATCCTAAATAATCCCAAAAGCGTGAAAATCGCCAAAGTGGATATTACAAACACCGACATTGAGCAAAAATACTACATTATCAACGAAAATGAGCGCGATGACGCGATTATGCGCCTTTTGGATTTTGTGGCGAGTAAGAAATGTATCGTTTTCACGCGCACCAAAAAGGAAGCGGACATTTTGGCGGATTTGCTAAAGTCCAAAGGCTATAAGGCAACCGCATTGCACGGCGATATGGAGCAGCGAGATAGGCGCAGTGCGATGAGTGCATTTAAAGAAAATCGCGTAGAGATTTTGGTGGCGACTGATGTGGCGAGTCGTGGGCTTGATATAAGTAATGTAAGCCATGTTTTCAACTATCACTTGCCATTAAATCCTGATTCCTATGTGCATCGCATAGGGCGCACGGGTAGAGCAGGTAAAAAAGGTATGGCAATTACGCTTGTAACACCACTAGAATTTAAGGATTTGAAGCGAATTAAAGAACAAATTAAAACAAATTTGGAGCTTTTTACGCTTAATGAAAACGATGAATTAAACGCAAATGTTGATATTTTTAGTGAATCAAATAAAGTTAACACAAAAAATGATAACGAGTTAGATATAATAAGCGCAATTTTAAATTATAATATTTCCCATAATGCGCTTGATCTATACCCGCGTTTAAGTGCCAAAATCGACAGCACGCAATTAGCTTGTAAAATGCTATCATATTTACTAGATTTATCAAACGGCGATAAAGTGCGCAAAGGTGGCGAATCTAACAAATCTTTTGCAAATAAACGCAGAAATGCCACGAATCGCTCGAATCGTGGCGCAAATCGTGCGAATCATAGCGCGAATCGCAATGCAAATAATTCGCGCTCACGGGATTCGCGCACAAATGCGAGGGATTCGCGCGATTCGCGCACCAAAAATTCGCGCAATACAAATAATTCCCGTAACTTTAAAAATGGTAAAAAATAATGCAATTTGAGCCATATCCTTTTGAAAAGCTAAATGCGTTAATTGCCGACATTGCGCCACAAAAGGACATTATCAAGCTAACTATTGGCGAACCGCAATTTGAAACGCCAAAATTTATCCAAACCGCGCTTTGCGATTCGGCACATTTGCTTTGCAAATATCCATCAAGTGGGGGCGAATCCTATCTTAAAAACGCGCAGATTGATTTCATCAAACGCCGTTTTGATATTGGGCTAGATTCCACGCAAATCATTCCTACTTTTGGCACAAGGGAGGTGCTTTTTAACTTTCCGCAGTTTGTTTTTGGCACGATTTTTCCGCAAAACCGCGTCCTTGCGTTTCCAAATCCCTTTTATCAAATCTATGAGGGTGCTGGAATCGCCTCAAATGCGGACATAATCTATATGGATTTGGATAGCGATTTTGTGCCACAGATAAGCCATAGCGATTTAAAACGCGCTAAATTAGTCATCTTAAATTCGCCAAACAATCCCACAGGCGCGATTCTCACGCAAAAGCAATTAGAAGCGTGGGTGCAAAAAGCCCTGCAATATGACTTTATTTTGCTAAATGATGAATGTTACAGCGAGATTTATGAAGATTCTGCGCCTATTTCAATCCTCCAAGCAAGTCGCGCGGTGGGCAACGAATCCTTTAAAAATATCCTTTGTATCAATTCTATTTCCAAGCGTTCATCTGCCCCGGGATTACGCAGTGGATTCATCGCTGGGGACGCGCAAATCTTAAAACAATATGCGCGTTATCGCACTTATATCGGCTGTGCGATTCCACTGCCTTTGCAAAAAGCCGCAGCAGTGGCGTGGAGCGAGGATAAAAGCGCGGAATTTTTCCGCCAAAAATACGCGCAAAATCTGCAAATCGCAAGGGAGATTTTGGCGCAAAATGTGAATCCTTACACTTTTTATGTGTGGTTGCGCGTAAATGACGATATAGAATTCACAAAAGAACTTTACGCAAATGAGGGCATTTTGGTGCTACCGGGACGCTTTTTAGGGCGCAGGGGGCAAGGTTGTGGATTTGTGCGAATCGCCCTTGTTTATGAGAGTGGGATTATCAAAAACGCATTGCAAAGGATAAAATCTTGGATATAAATCAAATTCATTTCGTGGGAATCGGTGGAATCGGCATTTCGGGTTTGGCTAGATATTTACAAGCACAGGGCGTGGAAGTTAGCGGAAGCGACATTGCGGAGAGTTGCTCGACAAAATATTTGCGCAGTCTTGGCGTTAGCGTGGCGATACCACATAGTCGCAAAAATGTGGCGAATCCCGACTTGCTCGTGCATAGCGCGATTATCAAAGATGATAATGTCGAGTTGCTCGAAGCAAAGGCGAAAAATATTCCCATTCTATCACGCAAAGACGCGCTAAAGATTATTTTGGCAAAAAAGCGCGTATTTTCCGTGTGTGGCGCACACGGCAAGAGTAGCACCACTGCAATGCTAAGCGCGATTTTCAAAGATTATGGCGCAATCATTGGGGCGGAGAGCAAAGAGTTTGGCTCAAATGTCCGCGCGGTAAATTCTGATAGCATCGTATTTGAGGCAGATGAGAGCGATGGCAGTTTTTTAAATAGCAATCCCTACTGCGCGATTGTTACAAACGCCGAGCCAGAGCATATGGAGCATTATAATTATGATTTAAGCCTATTTCATAAGGCTTACAGCGACTTTTTGGCAGGAGCAAAAAAGCGCGTCCTTAACGCCGAAGATGACTTTTTGGCGACTTTGAATCTAAGCGCAACGCGCCTTTATCCTAGCAAGGATATTAAAAACATTAAGCATTTTTTAATCAACGATGAGCCATTTACGGAGTTTAGCTTGTATAATGAAGGCAGATTCATTGGCGATTTTCGCGTGTGGGGCTTTGGATTTTACACCGCGAGTAATGCAAGTTTGGCGATTTTAAGCGCGATAGATGAAATGGATTCGCGCGAAATTGCGCAAAATCTGCTAAATTTCAAAGGCATTAAAAAACGCTTTGATATCGTGTATAGCGATAAAAATTGCATTATGATTGATGATTACGCCCACCACCCCACAGAGATTAAATCTACGCTTGATTCAATCAAATACTACGCAAAGCTAAAAAATATCCACAAGCTAACCGTGATTTGGCAGCCACATAAATATTCGCGCACGATTCATAATATCAATGGATTCGTGGAGTCGTTTTGTGGCGTGGATAATCTTGTGATTTTGCCCGTGTGGAGTGCTTACGAAGAGCCGATTGATATTGATTTTGACGGATATTTCGGGCGATATGCGCCTATAATGGCGGACTCCATTCATCGTGAGGGCGCAAAAATTGAGATTTTAAAAAATGAAAATATTTTAGATAGGCTTGATTCGGGGCTAATCGTGGGCTTTGGCGCAGGGGATATAACCTATCAAATGCGCGGAAAAATCTAAAAGGCAGACTTTGAAAATCACACTAATTGCGCTAATATCCGTTATCGTAGGGCTATTTTTATATTTCAACTTACGCGGAAAGTTAGATAAAAAAAATGGTGTGATTTTATGTGTATTGTGTGCTGTTTGCGTGATTACCGTACTAATTTATACGTTTTTGTTAGATAAAAAAAATCGCGTAGATGCCGAAATCATCGCTGCCTTTCATCGAGGCGAGGCGATTCAATGTGGCAAAATCGCCGTTAGCAACGCGGATTTTACATTCACAAATGGCACACTAAGTTTCACAGGCAAAGTCGGCTCAAAGCACCAGCACACAATCATCGCTATCGAGGAATGCGAGTAATTTGAATAGCGACATTATTAAAAAGCTCGATTTAGAGGGATTTTGCGCGGATTTTTTGGGATTTTTTGCTAGGAAAAGGGCTTGTGATTCGCCTTTGGATTCGCCAAAAACGCAAGATTCGCATAGCGAATCGCAAGATTTACTCGAATCTTTAAAAATTAGTGGCGACTTAAAAGAGGCAAAGCAAAAAATCGATGAATTAAGCAGTATTATTTTTACGCCACCGCCACCGATAAATAACCTAAATAACGAGCTTTTGGCACTTAAAAAGCGCGGGATTTTGCGCCTTGAGAGCATTTATGAATTTGTCAAAATTATCAAATATTTTCTATATCTGCAAAATATAAATTTAGATAATCTCACTCAAATCCCTAAAATGCTAGGGCAAATCATTATTCCGCGCGAGATTTTGCAAATCACAAATGCCTTTGAAAATGACGGAAATTTGAAAAGCGGACAAGAAGGCGAGTTATATAACAAATTTGATTCACTAAATAGCGCAATCAAAAGCGCGAATACCGAGCTAAAAAAGCAACTTGAAAAATTGTTATCCGCCCCCAAACTCGCACCTTATCTCATCGATAAAAATGCGCATTTTATTGATGGGCGCGAGAGTTTGCTATTAAGTGCTGGATTTGGCAAAGTGCTAAAAGGGCGCATATTGCAGCGCACACAGGCGGGGTTTTTTTATATTTTGCCAGATTCGCTTAGCCACATTTATGAGCGAATCGACAGCCTACGCAACGAGCGAGAAATCGTGCTTTATGAGATTGAAAGGGCGATTTCTATCACACTATGCGAGAATTTGGCGTTTTTGAAATTTATCAACGCGGAATTTGATAGATTTGACGCACTTCAAGCGCGAGTATTTTTCGCCAAAACGCGCAATTTTGAGTTCATCGCGCCAAGTGCGAAAAAAAATCAAAATGATATTATTTTACAAGATTTTTGCCACCCAAATATCAGCAATCCCATTCCTTGCAATATTGCTTTTGAGCGACAAATAATGCTCGTTACAGGCATAAATGCTGGTGGCAAAACGATGCTTTTAAAAAGTGTCCTAAGTGCAAGTTTTTTGGCGAATCTGCTAATCCCTTTTAAAATCAATCCGCACCATTCCCAAATCCCGTATTTTAGGCACATAGAAGCGATTATTAGCGACCCGCAGGACTCCAAAAACGACATTTCCACCTTTGCAGGGCGAATGTTAGAGTTTAGCAACATTTTGGCGCAAGTCAATAGTGGCGATTCGAGTATTTTGCTAGGCATCGATGAAATCGAGCTTGGCACAGACGCAAACGAAGCCAGTGCGCTTTATTTCGCGCTTTTGGAGCATTTGGAGCGAAAAAATATCAAAGTCATCATTACCACGCACCACAAGATTTTGGCGTCCAAAATGGCGGATAATCCGCGTGTGGAGCTACTTGCCGCGCTTTATGATGAGAAAAATCGCGCCCCCACTTATCAGTTTCTAAAAGGCACGATTGGCAAAAGCTATGCCTTTGAAAGTGCCGTGCGCTACGGGATTCCGCGCTTTATTATTGAAAGGGCGCAGAAAATTTATGATGAAAATTTGGAAAATCTAAACGCACTTTTGGAGCAAACCACCGCCCTAAAGGCGAATCTAATCGCAAAAGAGGCAAAAATAGAGGCGAATCTGGTAGCGATTGAGCATAAAAAAGATGAGCTAAATGCCCTAATCGAGGCGCAAAATAACGAGCTAAGCGCGAAAAAAGCAAAGTTAGAGGACATTTATAATAAGGCGCTAGGCGACTTAAAGGCGGTGCTAAAGCAAAATGATAGCAAAGAGATTCACCGCTTTTTAAACGCGCAACACAAGGTATTTAGCACGATTCCCAAAGAGAGCGAGAAAAAGCACATTGATTTTAAGGTGGGGCAGAGAATCGCGCAGGGCAAGAATATCGGCGTGATTTTAAGCATTAAGGGCGATAGCGCACAAATCGAGCTAGAAAATGGCGTGAGAGTGCGCACGAAGCTATCCAAGCTAAAAATTGCCCCGCAAATCGCGCCCAAAGCCCAAAGCATAAGCGTTAGCAAAAGCGCAAAAAGCTGTTCTGTGAGCCTTGATTTGCACGGCAAACGCGTTGAAGAGGCATTAGATTTGCTAGATTCGTATATATCCGATTGCCTAATGGCGGGATTTGGCGAGGTGGTAATCAAACACGGCATAGGTAGCGGAGTGCTTAGCGCGGTGGTTAGGGACTTTTTAAGCGCACACCCGAAAGTAAAGAGTTTTGAGGACGCGCCACCGAATTTGGGCGGATTTGGCGCAAAAATCGTGCGATTTTAAGGCGCGTTTAACAATTTGTTCTGGGGTATGCAATTTCGCAGATTTGGCAAATTTTGGGCGTTCGCAGACTATTAGTCTAGTCTCACGCCCGAAATTTGCCAAAAACTACAAAAGCCACACCGCCATTACTTCGATTGTTTTACAATTATATGAATCGCAATTCTACCAAATCTAATGCTTAATTTATCAAACATAATATAATTGCTTTTTAAAAATTTTTAAGGGGTATGTGG